>JAUWJG010000003.1 GCA_030607815.1 Candidatus Bathyarchaeota archaeon | reverse complement strand
CAGCCGTAAAGGGATAGTATTTGACCATGCAGGGCGTTCCTACATTATCTATTTTCCACTAGAGAAAATAAATAAAAAGAAAGATGGAAATTGTGTAGAAGTCGAAGGGAAACCAACAAAAACTACAGTAATACCTAACAGAGTCAAACTTTTCACTAGAGACGTTAATAAACTTCAAAAAATATTAGCTAATTATACAGGATCAAAATAAAATATTGCCTTTTTTGTCTACAAATTTCCAACAAAAAGAAGTAGACTTATTCTTCACAGTAAATCTAGACCGTTAACTGTGTACCCTATTTTTTTACCAATTTCGTTTTTCATTCTAAATTTTAAAAAAATAGTATTCAATATGTATAGTCATTAAAACCTAAAGTTACAATATCATAAATTAAAAATGAAGCTGAAACAAAAATAATATTTTTTCTGTAATAAAAGATTTAATTGGTAAATTTTATTCCCAAACCCAAAGTTTAAAAATTTCTGAAAGGTTTAACATGTTTAATATTCTCTATTATGGAGCTAAATAAATGAAGCGTGTATTAGCAATTAATTCCAGTCCTAAGAGAGGTAAGAGCAATACATCTCTGATTCTTAATCCTTTCTTAGATGGAATAAAGGAAGCAGGTGCAGATGTTGAGCTTTTCTACACAAGAGATCTCGAGATTAAACCTTGTACTGGCGAATTCAATTGCTGGGTGAAACATCCTGGTGAATGCTATCAACAAGATGACATGAAACAGCTCTATCCTAAACTCGAGGAAGCGGATATTCTCGTTTTTGCTACACCGGTTTATGTGGATGGAATCACCGGATCTTTGAAAAATTTAGTTGATCGAATGATCCCACTTATAAAGCCCATTATTGAGATTCGTGAAGGTCATTGCAGACACCCTCCAAGAAAAAGGGTGAGAAAAGGTCAACTGGTGTTAGTGTCGAACTGTGGGTTTTGGGAACTGGATAACTTCGATCCCGTGGTGTTACATATGAAAGCTCTGTGTAGAAATATGAGTAGAATTTTTGCAGGAGCACTATTGAGACCACACGGGTCCGCCTTGAAGACTATGATGAAGATGGGGCAGCCCGTAGACGATGTGTTCAAAGCCGCGAAGGAAGCGGGACACCAACTAATAGATGACGGTAAGATGTCACCTGAAACGCTTATAACTATTAGCCGTGAACTATTGCCATTAGAAATGTATTTGCAAGGGGTCAACAGAGAATTCCGACAAGCATTAAACGCACTCACGATAAAATGAGAATATGCTCGCCCTATCGCATAACTAATCAATAAAGAACTTATTAAAAGAATATATGACTTCCTTTATGGTTGACGCTTTTAAAGAAAGTTATTTTTTATTTAACATAGTGTATTTAAAAAAGATGTTATTAAAGGGACATCTTGCATGAAAACGTTTGAAAAAACCAGTAAACTTCTCATAAACTTACCTTTTATCGAAGTTTTAAACCATTAAAAAATACTTGTTGAGGGATAAAAGGAAATATCAAGTATTATTAACTAATAAAATTGGAAGTCCCACCGAGTATCCATGGAGATTAAATGTAAACGGTTACGTTTCCATTGTTTAAAATAATAAAAAAAGAATGATTACAATGGAATCTGAAACTCTGGGATTGGAATATTGTATCGAATATATAAGGCAAGAGAGAGAATACAGAAAGAAATTAGAAATGTAAGATAATCTGATTTTTTAAGTTGTAATCTATAGAGATTTGTCCTTTTCTTCTTGGCTCCAAAAGCTCTTGATTCCATGGCTTCAGCTAACTCTAAACTTCGTCTAATAGCTCCAACTATTAGAGGTATAAGAATAGGAATATAATTCCTAATCCGTTTAAGGAAATTCCCTTTATCCAATTCTAAACCTCTAGACCTCTGAGCATCCATAATGGTCTGAGCTTCAATAGCTAAAACAGGAACAAAGCGTATAGCAGTAGTAAAAGCGAAACAAAATTCATAAGGTATGTGACTCTGTTCTAGGGCTAAACTAAGATCGTCAGGTGAGGTTGTCAGAAAAAAAAGTGAGAAGGAGGACATGAGAACAACAAATCTGAAAGCCATAGAGATTGAGTAGGTTAATAGTTGGCTTGACAATTGAAAATTATTTGAGATATATCCAACAATAAGATTTGAGAGTAAAATAATTCCTACTAATGTTAGACTTCCCTTAAGTGAAAGGGACCATTCCCTATAAATACGAGCTGAAAAGATGAGTGGTAATTGAGCTATAAAAAGGATCATTATTGATAATAGTTCTGTAAAAAGTAGAGCTAGTGTGAAAATCATACATGAGACAAGAAATTTTGTTCGAGGATCTAGACGATGAATTGCAGTTGTACCCCTCTTAAATTTTAAACCTTCAAAGACCTTCATTGTTTAGTCTCCCTTTAGTTAAGTCTATAATCAACTGCTTAGCTTCATAAAGATCAATGACATTCTGGGGTAAACCTAAATCTGATAATTTTATAAAAAGTTGAGTTATCTGTGGTGGAAGAACAGAAGCTTTAGCTAAAATATCAAAATTCGTAAGAACTTCTCTTGCCGAACCGGTAGCGATAATTCTATTATTTGACATGACGATTACTTTAGGGTTACAATCAGCTACAAACTCCACATCGTGTGTTACCATAATTACTGTTCTTCCTTGAGAATTCAACTGGACAATAAACTGGCGAAGTTTATCTTTTTGATGAAAATCCTGCCCTATGGTTGGTTCATCGAGAACTAGAATCTTGGGATCCCAAGCTAAAATTGTGGCTAAAGCAACTCGTTTCCGCTCTCCACCACTTAACATAAAAGGAGAAACTTTTCCATATTTAGTTAAATCTAGGAGATTTAAAGCCCAAGTGACTCTTTCCGATATAGCATCTTTATTAAAACCAAAGTTCTTTAAACCAAAAGCGATTTCATCTTCAACTGTTTCACAGAAGAGTTGATGGTCAGGGTTCTGAAAGACAAGTCCAACGTCTCTAGAAAGTTCGGCTATACTAGCTTTTTTAGTGTTTAAACCATTTATGTATATGTCACCTTGGGTGGGTTTAAGAATTCCGTTAAGGTGTTTAATAAAGGTCGTTTTCCCGGCACCATTTTCACCTATTATTGCAATAAAATCAGCATCGTTAATCTTAACATTTATCTCCTTCAAAGCTTCAACACCGGAAGGATATGTGAAAGAAACATTTTCAACCTCAATCATTTAACATCAACGTTCTAATTTCCTGTGCTATTTCGTTAACTGAGATTGGAGGATCCCCTAAATGGATCCCGCTCGCTTTCAATTCAAGATAAAGTTTTGTAATTTTCGGAATACCAATACCTAGAGATAGAACTTCCTTTGAACTAAGAATATCACGAGGAATTCCATCAGCTTTCACTTTCCCCTCATCCATAATAATGACGCGATTTGCATATGTGCACAATAGATCAAGTCGGTGTTCAACGAGGATTATTGTCAATCCTAACTCCTTGTTAAGAGCGTATATTATCTCAAAAAGATTTTTTGCAGCAACTGGATCTAGAAAAGAGGTAGGTTCATCTAGAATCATAAGTTCTGGATGCATTGCGAGTATACAAGCAATCGCTACTCTTTGCTTCTGACCACCAGAAAGCTCATAAGGAGCATTATCTCGAAGATTAGTAATACCTAGTAGATCTAGTGCATGATCTACTTGTTTTCTGATTTCAGTCCTTGGAACGGCAAGATTTTCTAAACCAAAAGCAATATCCTTTTCAACGGATAATGCAAATAGTTGATTTTCAGGATTTTGGAAGACGAAACCTACATGTTGAGCTATCTTACTTGTCGGGTTGTCCTTAACAGAAAGACCTGTAACAATTACATCACCGGTTAGATCTCCATTATAAAAATGAGGAATCAAACCATTGAGACACCTACATAAAGTAGTTTTTCCACACCCACTGGGTCCAGTTAATATGATGAAATCTCCTTTTTCTATGGTGAGATCTATATTGATTAATGCTGGTTTATTCAATCCAGGATAGGAATATGAAAGGTTACGGATCTCAACAATTGACACAGTTTATCCTTCTTTCTATTTTTTCAAAAAATATTAAAGATGTATCATTTAAAGGTAACTACTTTGAAATGTTAAATTATCAACTTCTTTTTAATGAGATGAATACATTCCTCGAAAGCGTCTTCAATATTGCCTTCACCATTCACACCCGCGGAAGTATTATGTCCTCCACCCATGCCACTTAAATACTTACCGAGAGGTTGAGCGATATCTCGACCAAGATGAATACCTGTTTTTTCAAAAAAATCCTGTAAAGCTCTCATACTTATTACCAATGAGTTTTTTCTTTTTCCACCAACAATGACCATATGAGCACCTAATCCCAGTAAAGCGCGAGCGGTTGATGCATGATATGAATTGATGTAAGAGAAAACTACTAACCACTTGCCAAATTTAATTATACGTAATCTATTAGCTGCTTTTAACCGCGCTATTCTCTCTGGTAGAGGCATATAAGTTGATAAAATATTAAGGGCTTCTTCAACATTCACACCAATTTGGATTAAATCAACAATAATTTTAAATGTTCTTAAAGTTGCGATTTTGAAATGTTTTGTATCATATAATATTCCTAAATAAAGAGCTAGAGCTTCTCTTTCATTTGGTCGAAGAAGAGCTTGTCTGTAGAGATCGTAGACCAGTTCACATGTTGAGGATGCTTGTTCATCATTAATGTAGATAGTTGAGATTGATTCAGTGTGAGGATGCTTAGAATGATGATCAATAACAATCAATGGTTTCGCAGATTTTTCAATAATTTTTTTCCAAGAACCTAATTGTTCAATTGTATTTGTATCTAATAATACAATAGCTTCTGTTTTCTCAATATCAAGAGAATCTACAACAATAATAGGAAGAAACTTTAGAATTTGTTTAGAAAGCTTATTCAAACCCTGAAAAGCAGCAATTTCAATTTTAAAACTGGATGATATTTTATTCAGAAGACAGGAAAGGGCATAAGCTGAACATAAAGCATCAGGATCAGCATTTTGATGACAAATTAAAAGGATAGATTTTGCATCGACTTTTCTGAAAATATCCATTATGTTTTGAAAACTCAAAGTCCTTTCTATCCAAATCAATAAATGAAGCAAAATCTACTAAAAAAGATTAAGAATATTTTTTTAATCTTAGGATAAAGGTTTTAATCGCTCTTGAACTGTCCGTTGAAGATTTTTTATTCTTTCTTCCATTCGAGATCGTTGTTTAGTCAAGACAAGTATTCTTGTAGTCAATAACTCCTTTCTTTCACTAAGTTCGTTCATGACTTTCTGTCTCTCAGATTTCACAAGAAGTGAACCTATGGACTTATAGATTATAGATGTATTATCCATTTTTACAAGTTCAGCTAAAGCTTTATCTACATCAGAGTTTTCAAGTTCTAATTGTTGTCTTTGAGCGGAAACGGTTTGTAAGGTTTGTTGTAATTGCTGTAAACGGAGCAGTTGTTCTTGCAATTGTGCTGGAAGTTTAACGTTACTCATTTATCTATTCCTCAATTATAATTTCCAATTATTATAGATATTATTAATATTATATTTGTGAGGCTAGTAATTATTATATAAAAGTTAAGGTTCAAAAATAAGTTTATCGTGATATAGTAGTAGAATTCTTTAAATTTATAACGTTTATACTTTTCTTAAGAGTGATAACCCACCGTAAATAACTATTAATTAACGCCCTCAAAGTGGCAGTATTATTTGATTTAAAATGAAAAATTAATAAATTTTCAATTCTTTTCACTTGTACACGTAATTCTTTAAGATTAGACGTTTGTATTTCGGGTATTAAAGATCGATGAATAGTTTTAGCAATTTTATCTGAAGAAGTGTTAATTTGGATAATAGCTATTTGATTCTTTGTGTCATTTGTTTTTTTCAAATTTATCCTGTAATATTGCTTAGTTAAGTAAGTATTATTAACTATATCTAATCATCAATTCAGTATGAACCTTTAATTATTTTGAATTAGGGGTTGTGATATACAACGATTTCATCGATGTTTATGTCTGACGATTGAAATGAAGGAATATACAAGAAGAGGACATTGTCTTCTTCATCGCCCCAAATGACAAAGTCTGATTCTATAATTTCATAGAAATCATTAGCAAGTACAGCCCATTTGATGAAATTGTCCCAATCTTCATGTTGATAAAGCACATCTATCTCAAGGTAGTTTTCTCTACGGAGTTCCAATTTATCAGATCATATAGTAACAGTAAACCTCACGTCTTTAAGTTCATCAATATAAGTGAGCATAAGATTATATGTTAAGAAAAATACTACCAATATTCCAACTACCCAACAATAACTACTAGTATTACCAAGAGTTTCTTATCCATAATTCAACTCTTGATAAAAAAAAAGTCTTCAATATTATAGAAGTGTAGTAAGCGATTAAAGACGATAAATAGTCACCTAAATCATCTTGGGATTTATTTTCTTCCTCGATTTGTTCCAAATATTTTTCTAATTCCATTTATCATTGATCATCATTTGGAATCTCAACATTTTCATTTTCGATCATGTCACCAAATTATTATTTTAATCTTTGCCTCTTCTAAACAGTTTTTATCTAGAATCCACGTGGTTTCTCCCATGAATTTGGACATAAACTGGGAGGTTATTCTACGAGGTGGAAGTAGTATGCTATGAACTCGAAGTCGTCTGATGGTTTATTAAAATAGTTTTCATGATCTTTTCTGAACTCTTCAGCACTTGTGTTACTTTCGCCTCGCCACAGACGCTCAGAAATATCGCGCCATATACACAGCTCCATTGCTGTAATTCGAAGAGTACACCGTTTCATAAGTTTACTGTCATAGACATCATAATATTCACCTACAACCAACGCATGGTTAAATTCGTTTTCATCAACGTTCACTTTATCGAGAGTGACAACACTTGCTATTTTTTTACCCGCAATAATCTGAAGTACAAGTTGATCTGAAACAAACTGAATCCGTCTAATCATATTCACATTTTTCCTTCCATATTTCTATGAAAAAAGGAAACTAAGTCAATCAAAAATTTATCCTCTATTTGAGTCCCTTCTCTGAAGACACTGACTAAATCACCTGTTGGAACGTTAATCGGATAAATTGTCTAATTTAAACCATCTAGAAAATCAGCATTAGCGTTTTTAAATCGTATGTCTGAAAAATCTATGTTTCTTTCTCTATTCAAGTAAACGCTTTATCCCTATCTTCACCAGAACTATTCTGAATAATGAAATTCAGTGAATAATCTAATTGTACAGCTTCGGATAAACCACGAATCTTGTGAGGTTTTCTATATTCCCCAAGAGGATCTGACCAAAAACTTCCACCCTCAGCATTTACCTGTATCGGGGTAAGACCCATTATAAAAGATGAACAAAAATTCAAGCATAAAAGGAGCATTTCAACTTTATTCATTTAGTCTTACATCTCTCGTTTCTAGAATTATAGAATATTTATTTTATCTCCGAGAGAGTAATCATTGATGGATAGAGGTATACGCTTTAAGAGAATTATAAATTATAAGTCTATAGCCGATTCTGTATAAAAATTTTCTACAGTATGATGAACTATTTCAAGTTTGCATCAGATTTTTCATATTCGCCCATAATAATTTTTTGACAAGTAATATTGGACCTACTTCCTTAATGAAAGGAGGCATGGTAATCGCAATCTTCATTGAACATTTCTTTAAATTTGAAATATGTATCGAAGCTTTAAAAGGTAGACCTTTTTGCATTTTTTCTATTGGAAGTTTAAAAAATTTAGAAAAAGCATGAGCTAACCGGTTGATATTTTTTGATGTATCTTGTTGTACAGTAATAGCAAGTTTTTTATGGATAGTTTTTCTGTATCCTAAATCAGTTTGGGTCTTTACACTTGATAAATAAATTATAGGATAGAATTGATTTACTTCAGGTAAAATAGTATACAATTTAATCTTACCGAATCCTCCTTTCCACTTTTCAATAATTATTAATCGATCAGCCTTAATAACTAGAGCTTTATCAATAATTCCTTCAAAGTTTAATTTACCTCTATTTATTCGAAGAGAGTTTGGGAATACTCGAGATAAGTCGTTACAAAGTGTTCGGATAAGTTGAGTTGGTCTACGCGAAGTAGTAATAAGAATCATATTCTCATACTCAATCTAATTCTAAAGTTTTATCTCAATATACCAAGAATGCTTGAACTTTTTTTTGTTTCGTATTATGTTATCTTTCGTACAATGTAAAAAGGGTTTAAAAAGTAATCGATTAAAAAACAGTAGTTTCTAAAGAGTAGTCCAAAAAGTATGTTACGATTACTAATTGAATAAAGAAGACTTAAAAATTCTAGAATTCTGAAATACAAAAGACATAATACGAATCTACTTGAGGTGGGTATATTGGTTTATGGAGAAATAATAAGTGATAAGAAAAATTAATCTGTTTTACAACAATAGAGATAATAATTTATTGCACAGCACGATGTAGTTATATCTAGGATAGTAACTAATAATTAAGAGGACTGAATTGTCAAGACAAATTAAGAAATTTAGAAAGATTAAGCTTCCTCGCATTTCGTCTATGAAACCTTCAAAGTCCTTCATTAGTCTTAGCATAGTAGCTTTATCAATCTTCATCCTCGGGGGAGGAGTTTATGATATTATGGAACAACCCCTAGCAGTATTACCTACCCCAGGAAATCCAGGATATTATCCTGATATTACTCATCAATTCTTAACAGAAAGTATCGCCTTCATCTTCTTCTTGATTATAGGCATCTCGGGGGGATATATTTCTTTCAGGAGTATACGTTACAGTTACAGATCTAGAGAGGCAAAAATGTTTTTGGTGATAGGAGTCTTGATGTTGTTTACTGCAGTAATAGGTTCTGAATTAGCATTGCAAACAAAAATTTGATAGGGTATATCATAAAGAATAAGGTGGCATATCTGCTACGGTGTTTATATATCTAAATCAATGAGGCCTGTCTTGCTAAGTAGAAAAAGACATCGAGTGTCAATATTTTTAGGTATAGAATGTTTTTCTAACAAAATTTCTCTTATAGCGGGATTGTTAGTTATCCTAGGATTTAAAATAGTCTGTGCCCAAAATTTTAAGACACGGTTAGCTACAGGCTCGATCCTTTGTTTTCCATTTTTAAATACATCTCGAACTTGACTTATAATGAGAACTGCGATATTATGTGTTTTAGCAATTTTAGCCAAATACGCAATCTGCCTATTTAGATTTCGGTTTAAACTAAAAATTTTATCAATTTTCCCTAACTCAAGACGATATAGGGACGTTATGGTGTCAACAATGATCATAACGACATCATCAGAGATATAATCATCCAAATTTTCGATAAGTAATAATTGTTCATGGAAACTCCGAGGTTTAAATATAAAGATTAAAGGGGAAATATAGTCGAGATCATAGTTAGCTATTTGTGAAAGACGTGTTGGTGAGAAAGTGTTATCCGAATCTATGATTATTGTTTTTAAGTTCTTTCTAGCAGAAATAACAGCACATTGGAGAGCTAGAGAACTTTTTCCAGTATTAGCTTCACCATATATAAGAGTTAGATTTGCCCTGTGCATTCCACCACCCATGATTCTATCAAGGGATGATAGTTGTGTAGAAAGATATTGAGGTTGGTACTTCAAGGTGAATTTCCAATTATTCAATCGGTTTTCTATCAATAAAAATATGTTGTTGGATACTTCGTAATAATAAACATAACAATAATTGCGTTTAGTGCAGTTAATAGTAGATATTGGATTCTTAATAGTATGATAGTTTAAAGTAAAAGTCTATACGTTAATAGAGCTAGAGCAATAATATTTATGATTAGAATCTGTCGTTGCAACAGTACCCACGCAAATCGGTTTTCTTTCGATGAGAAGGGATCGTTATCTTTACTATATTGTTTAGCTACTTCATATAATTCTCTACCATATCCAGCTATACAACCATTAACAAGCGAAATGATCAAGATTTGTGGAGTGATTTTTAAGCTTTGAAGATAATAACTACCTAAACAAACAAGACCCCAACTGAGAGCTAAAGAAGGTGTATTGTGAAAGAATCCGTTAAAGAGCTCAAGATCGTACGTGATAGCAAAGAAACTCCATACTAGAGAAAAAAACCAGAAAAAAGGGGCAACATTCAAAGTCAGATATAGTCCAATTAGATTTGAAATAAGAAGCGATGATAAACTAACAACCCAAAGATGGGTCTCTGGAATGGTTGTATGCCAAGGTCTTCCCTGAATCTCATCTAAAAAGTTAGCAGATACTCCACCAACCATAAAAAGCTGTAAAAGAAGTAAGAGGAGCTTGTCTAAATAAAGTATAGGCGCAGAGATACTGCCAATGATAGCAAAAGCTAAAATACAGGAGGTAGTCGGGAAATGGAGAAGAATGAAATATTCTCTTAAATTCAGAGAAAAACCAACCCTTTATGTTCCATTTCAAAGTTCTATTATTAATGAGAAGATAATAAAGATCATGGACAGGTTCATAGTAGATTGAGTAATACAAATTTAAATTCATATAGAGAAACACATGTTAGTGATGTTAGTAAATATACCATATGGTAAGAGTTTTTTACAAACAGACATTTCAATTGAACGATTAGAAATAGCAACATCTCAATCAGTAGAAACTCTAAAGAATTTAAAAGAAACTGTTAAACAAAGTCTAAAAAGACCAATCAATTCTCAACCTTTACATCTTATTTTAGGTAAAGGAAAGAAGATTTGTGTGATAATACCGGATGAAACTAGAGGTTGTCCTACGAAGGAAATTCTGTCTCCTGTTCTACAAGAAATAGAGTCTTGTAAACCCAATAAAATAGAACTATTGATCGGAAACGGTCTTCATAGAGGTATGTCTAAAGAAGAAATGATGGAATCACTAGGGAAAAATATAGTTGAAAAATATAATGTCACTAATCACTCAGCAACTGATGAAAGACAATTGATCGATTTAAAGAAAAAAACATCTTATGGGACACCAGGGATATTGAATAAAATAGCAGTGGAAAGTGATTTTGTATTAGGTATCGGATTAGTCGAGCCTCATTTTTTCGCTGGGTTTAGTGGAGGAAGAAAAACTATTCTTCCAGCTATAGCAGGAAAAGAAGCTATTCTTAACAATCATTCGTATAATATGATAAAAAGCCCATATGCGTCTTATGGAAAAATGAAAGGAAACCCAATACATCATGATATGATTGAATTCATGAATTTTGTTAATTTGCCATTCATTATTAATATTTCAATAAATAAGAAAATGGAAACTACTCAAATATTTGCGGGAGATCCATATGAAGCCCATGAACAAGCTGTAAAATTCGTAAATACTTATGGAAAAGTGAGAATACATGGCGCTCCTGATATTGTAATAGTATCTAATGGAGGTTATCCTTTAGATAGGGACCTATACCAATCTGTTAAAGGTATAGCTACAGCAAGTAACGTAGTGACGGAGAAAGGAGTTATTATTATGGTTGCAAAGTGTAAAGATGGATTAGGTGGACATAAGGAGTTTATGAAACTAATGCAAAAAGGAACTAGTCCAGGAGAAGTATTGAAAGAAATTAAAGAAGAGGAACCTATTGTTGATCAGTGGCAAGCGCAGATTTTATCAAAAATATTAATCAAAACAAATGTGATAGTAGTTACAGATGGTGTAAAGCGGAACATTATAGAGAAAATGATGATGAGTCAAGTCTTCTCACTTGAAGAAGCACTGGATTCAGCAAGAGAAATGGTTTTAACAGATAAACCTAGGATTCTGGTAATACCTGAAGGTCCGTACATTATGCCCTATTTTTGACTTTATTAAATGTGTTAAGAAAGAGTGTGAATTAAATTTTGATATAGGTTTAAATTCAAGATTATGAAATCATAAGCATACTTCAATACGCTTTCCCTTTACCTATTTATTCTTAATTTATCTTTATTACTATTGAACAAATTAAGTCAATTTTAATTATGCAAAGTAGTATTCTTCATAGAATTAGATTATTATAAAGAAAAAGGTAATAGTGAAGATACTTATTATATAGTGGATGAACGAAAGAAGTAAAGTGTTATTTTTTATCTTTCAATCTTTTATGGAATTCGGATAATTTTCTTAAACTCTCGCAGTAAACTTGAATACTGTCAACATATTCATCAATATTTACATATTCATATTGAGTATGATCTAATTTGGCATCTCCAGCACCGTAGGTCACTATGGGAATACTCAGAGATCTCCCAAATAAATTCATATCTCCTGTACCTGTCTTTCGCAGTAATGTTGCAGACTTCCGCCTAACCTTACGAATTCCCCAATTGAGAGCATTAACAAGAATAGAATGTTTATCAGTTTCAAAGGGTTCACAAGCATCATCAATCTTTAGATCGATGGTTACATCTTTAAGAGTCTTAGTATATTCTTTTACGATCTTTTCAATCTCTTTAAGTAACATTATGGAGGATATTGGAGGTGGAATCCTGAAGTTAATGGTAAGCTCACACTTGGAAGGAACTTTCGAAGAGCTATCACCACCTTGAATCCCTGTTAAGCATGAGGTTATAGAGTAGAACTTACTGTTAGGTTTCTCTTCATTGAAATGGATATTTTGAAGGAGATTCCATACTTTAAAACTATGTTCAATAGCATTCTCGAAGAGCCAAGGTGCAGCGGAATGACCGGATAGAGTTTCACAGATCATCTTCAAGTGGAGACTCCCTTTATAGGCAATAGTGATTTGATCAACACCACTTGGTTCCCCAAAGATTGCATAGTCAACAGGAAACCTTGTTTTAATAATATTTAGTATTCCTTTTCCTTTACCTTCCTCATCTATGACACCGATTACTATTATTTTTCCAGGATAACCTTCTTTAAGAAGAATTGAGGAGGCCACAATCATTGCTGCTAATGCAGATTTAGCGTCAACAGCACCTCTACCAAAGAGTTTATTTCCTTCAAGTCTGAATGGAATTTCTCCTTGAACAGTATCCATGTGTCCACAAAGAAGTATAGTTGGGTTATCTGTTCCAAATACGCCAATAGCGTTCCCAACTGTATCCTTCCAAGATCGAAAACCCATTGACTGCATTTCATTAATCATAAGATTAGAAATTTCATCTGTGTTACCTGTAGGACTGTAAATCTTTACTAGTCGAGTTAGGAGGTTAACGGCGTAATCTTTCACTTTCCTCTTCTCCAATAACAGTATCCAAGACGTTAACTACTCTATCGAGTTGTTCCCTTGTGATGACTAGTGGTGGTAAAAATCGGATTACCGTTCTCCCAGCATCAAGAAGTAACACATTCCTCTTTAGAGAGTTTTGGAGAATATTTAAAATATCAAAGCGTAGTTGCATTCCAATCATAAGGCCTAATCCTCGAACTTCTCGAATGAGTTTATATTTGTCCTGTAATTCTTCCAGCCGACCCATGAAGTATTTTCCTAAAGATGCAGCTCTTTCAGGTAGTTTCTCTTCTATAAGCACATCTATCGCAGCAGAAGCAGCAGCACAAGCAAGCGGGTTACCTCCAAAAGTGTTTGAGTGATTTCCTAGAGTAAAAGCGGACATGATATCTTGAGTGGAAACAGTTACACCCATGGGAACTCCGCCTGCGATAGATTTTGCAATACACATTATATCAGGTAAAACATTGTAGTGGTCACATGCAAAGAATTTACCTGTTCGACCAAACCCTGATTGAACTTCATCAACGATGAAGAGGATGTCCGAACTATCACAAATCTCCCTAAGCTCCTTTAGAAAATTGGGAGGGGGTAGAATAATCCCTCTCTCACCTTGAATTGGTTCCACTAAGATAGCAGCAGTTTTTTCAGTTATAGCGTCTTTTACACGATCAGATTTTCCAAAAGGGACATGAATAAAACCTGGAACTAGAGGTAAAAAGGGTTGACGATACTTCTTTTTCCATGTTGCTGAGAGTGCACCCATAGTCTTACCATGGTAACCACCTACAAATGCAATAATATCGGTTTTGCCAGTATATTTACGTGCAAGTTTGATAGCGGCTTCTATAGATTCTGCACCACTATTGGAAAAAAATGCTTGAGTTAAACCATTAGGAGTGATATTAATCAATTTCTTCAGAAGGCGAGATCTAGCCTCATTATATATTGAACCATGCGCAGAGATTAACAGTTCAGCTTGTTTTTGTATAGCTTTAACAACACGAGGATGACAGTGACCTACAATACAAACACCATAACCCGCCATACAGTCAATATATTCTTGATCATTAATATCCCATACAAGGGCACCTTTACCCTTTACAAGTGTAAGAGGTTTCTTTGCGTAAACATTTGCCATATATTTCTGTTCAATATCAATTATTTCTTTTTCATTCATAACTAATCACTGTTCCCCGTTTATGTTCAATAGCTGAAGAAATAGGTTTACTTGATAGACCCGAAGTTATAATTACTTCTTTAACACCCATACTCAGAGATTCCATAGCAGCATAAACTTTCGTAATCATTCCAGGACCAATTTTTTGAAGAATTTCCTTAGCCTCTAAAACAGATAACTTCGTAATTAATGTTTCATCTAAATATAAACCTTCAACGTCAGTCATAAGAATTAGTTTATCAGCTTTAAGGAAACCGGAGATATAAGCAGCCACTCTATCACCATCCACATTCAAGGGTTCAAATTCTTCGCTTAAAGCAATAGGTGAGATAACAGGAGTGTACCCTCCACCCATAATTAGGTGAATGAGTTTAGAGTTGACACTTACAATCTTTCCTGTATAACCTCCATCTATTACCCTCTTACGCCCTCTATTATCGATTATAATAAGCTTCTTTTTGCGATTAGCTTTTATTAGTTGTCCATCTAGACCAGATAAACCTAAAGCATTAACACCCACACTCTGAAGGTTAGTAACTATCTGTTTATTGAGTTTCCCCGCCATAACCATAGTGTAGATTTTAATAGTTTCTTTATCAGTATATCTACTTCTGAAACCAGCGGGAGAAGTGATAAACGTTTGTTCTTTACCAAGTTTGGAAGCGATTTCCGTTACTTCTACTCCGCCTCCGTGTACGAAGATGAGCTTATTCGATGCAAGTACGGTTTTTGTGTCATTAATAATATTTGAAGGGAGACCATTTTCTATTAATCGTCCTCCAACTTTTGCTACAATCAACATCTACTATCACATTCTGTGAATACTTTAAAAATTTTTAAATTTTGATAAGATTTCAAGGGAAATAAGCATTACACTATAAAATATTTTTCAAATCGAATGGTTTTATTAATATCGTTTATATCGTTGAAATACACGATAACCAGCGACACTTTGAGCACATTTAATCAAAGGAATAGCCACATTTATACCCCCAACTATTCGAGTTTGTTCCCAAAATTCAGGGCAAGAATTTGCTTCATGAAACAAGAGATTATCAGCGTTACGTGCAATACTTTCCTCTATTATATCTTTAATACATGCATAATGCTCGGTATCCATATAGATTTGAAAAGCATCCTCCAATTTTTTATTCCAACTGGAAAATTTTCCAACCTTGATCTTTTCTCGTTTAACTTTCTTTATACCATTAAAGGATGGAATAAGTTTTTCGAGCTCAGATTTTACATAATCATCGTCAACAAATCGGTCTTCTCCAATGTTAAACATTGCATCTAACCCTAGAATCCAAGCTTCTGAATCTCTCCCCATAGCTTTACCACATTCGATCGAAGATTTCTGAATACTCACCGGTAATTTAACTCCAAAAACCATATTTCCAAGAAATGTATTAGTTCGAAAATCTTTAAAACCTCCACGAGCTAAAGCTGTCGGATATCAATAAGGAGGTTTACCCCTTTCCTTTGCAACGATTATTCTGAGGTCATAAAACCATTTTTCAATGAACTCTTGGGCTACAAAACCGATTGGATTAATTATAGAAGGATTTGAAATAGTTAAATTGTTGATCAAAGTTTTTCTATCTCTTGAAAGTCTGACGTCTCTTCCATGAGTTCCTGCATCGGGCTTTAAAACAATATCACCCTCACCAAGACTATCTTGAATTAAATCAGCTATAGCTTCTGTATTATTGAGTTGTCTACCAGACGTCGTTATATCGTGAGCATCGAGAGGAATAAAGACAGTGCTAGGAATCCTTATTCCTCTTTTCCAAAGTTCTACTAATGATCGGAATTTACTGAAACATAAATATTCTAAGGTTAATGGGTTCAATACATACTTTCCCAGACCTTCCATAATACTCGATGCGTATAATCTAGCATTTTTACTCTGCATTCTGTTAAGAACGGTATTCACACCCTCAAGGGTTTTTTCTAAGTGTCGACCTTTCGTCTTAAACTGATAACCATCATTAGATATTGAGACTGATATCTTGCGAAAGGGAATATAGACTAAGTCGACGCCCATCTCCTCTGCCGTTAATCTTATGCCCATTTCATCAGTATCAGCGGATTCGTACATAATAGCAATACTCAATTTTATATTAAACCCCACAATTTAGGATTAAGTAGTATGCGATAAAGATTATGTTGGATAGTATACGCTGGATGATAAATGATAATATATCTTTTGGCCAATTTTATACAATAGAGTGTTAGGAACCGAATATGGTCAATTCAATTTGTTAAAATCGTACATAATCTCATAGATACAAACTAAAGATTACAAAAAATACTCTAATTATAGTCCTGTAGTAAAGTAGCTCAAATCTTCTGTTGAGAAAATTCTTAGAAAAAGAGTCAGTATAGAGATTTTAATAAATTCCGTGAAGCGTGCAGAAGTAGAGTATCATTACTTCAAGAAAAAATTCAAGTAATAATCACGAAAAGTAGAATTAATTTATGAATAAATGAAAATAAAATTTCGATCTAAGAAATAAAAAGATTGGAAACTGTCAAGAAAACGTTATCTAAATGGCCTCAGGATTACTTTCAGGTTTTTGAAGAAATAGAAATTATAACTTTATTCCATTAAGAAAAAATTAACCATATCCGTAAATTCTTTCAGAAGACAACTATTTAGACGTAAAACAGAATCTTCAGAAATTATCATCAATAGCTCAAAAAATACAACAGTTACATCCTGATGTACTTTAACTTTCTATAATCCAGTCTCAATGAAGCGAGTAAATATTGAGGAAACTGTGAGTTGTTACTCGGACACAATTATGGTATTATCAAATAAATATGTGGGAAAGACTTTCATAGCTTTAACAAATTTAATTTAACAAGAAAAAAAGGAGTTATAATATTTAATTATTAATTCAACGATACAGATATATTAAACCTAAAAGTCTAAAAAAGGGAATAAGTGAAGCAAAGTTAGATTGAAAAATAAAGGAAGCGGATTAAAAAAAATGATTTTATCACCTTGTCCAGATTGTTTAGCCGAAATTGAGATACCAGAAGATGTTATGGTTGGAGAGATCATAGAATGCGTTGATTGTGGTCTTGAACTTGAAGTTGAAAAAGTAGAAGCAAATCAAGTAGAGATACAAAGGTTATCAATTGAGAAAGAAGATTGGGGCGAATAAGTTTTTTCTCAATTTCTCAGATTTAATATTCTCATAAGATTAAAGTAGATTAGGTAGATTAAATATGAGAGATAAAATTGTTTTAGCTTACTCTGGTGGATTGGATACTTCTGTATCAATAAGATTGATTCAAGAGAAATATGATTTTGATGTCATAACTATGACGGTGGATGTGGGCCAAGGGTCAAATTTAAAAGAAATTGAAGAGAAAGCGAAGATAATCGGTGCAATCAAACACTATTCCATCGATGCAAAAGAAGAATTTGTCAAAAAATATATTTTTCAAGCGATAAAAGCAAATGCTCTCTATGAAGGAAAATATCCCCTGAGTGCTGCTCTATCCCGTCCCCTAATAGCTTCAAAACTCGTCGAAGTTGCAAAGAAGGAAAATGCAATTGGAGTGGCTCATGGATGTACTGGGAAGGGAAACGATCAAGTTCGTTTTGATATTACAATAAAATCATTAGAACCAAATCTTCGAATTATTGCACCTATACGAGAATGGAATTTATCACGAGATGAAGAACTGAAATATGCTAAGGAAAAGAAAATACCCTTAGTCTTTGAAAAGAATAAAGTGTATAGTATAGATCAAAATCTTTGGGGAAGATCCATTGAATCTGGACCGCTAGAAGATCCAAGTACTGAACCACCTGAAGCTGCTTTTGAATGGACAGAATCACCTGAAAATGCGTTGAATGAACCAGAATATCTCACGATCAATTTTAGAGAAGGTATTCCATATGCTATAAATGGAGAAACCTTAGATGCTGTAACATTAATTGAAAAGTTAAATAATATAGCTGGGAAACATGGCATTGGACGTATAGATCATATGGAGGATAGACTCATCGGTATCAAATCGAGGGAAGTCTACGAGTGCCCAGCAGCAACAGTTATTTTAGAGGCTCATAATGACTTAGAGAAAACAATTCTAACAAAACATGAACTATCATTCAAGAAACTTGTAGATAATCAATGGACATTCTTAGTTTATTCAGGTTTATGGATGGAACCCTTGAAAGAAGCCTTAGAGGCATTTATAGATAAAACTCAAGAGAGACTATTCGGAAAAGTTAAAGTCAAACTATACAAAGGGAGTGTTCGCGTAGTTGGAAGATCTTCACCAATGTCATTATATGATCTGAAACTTGCAACTTATAAGAGTTCTACGACCTTCGATCAGACTTGGTCACTAGGTTTCATAGAACTATGGGGGTTACCCACTAGAGCAGCAAACATTTTAAAAAGAAATAAGAAAAAAAGAGACTAACCTTTTCCATATCTTAAAAAGAATTGGAAAAATCTATAACCCTTCTTCATATGCAATGGGCTTTGTTTGATGCATATTTCATCAAAATGAGAGATGATGTTATTTTTTTTATTTAAATTAGAATAAATAGCAAAAGGAACAGGGTCCGATGTATGAGTTTTAAGAGTGACAGGAGTTAAATGATCACAAAGAATTGCAATTGTAAAATCATCTTTAATCTCTTTTAAGATAATACCTAATAATCTTTCATCAATATCTTCAATAGTTTTAATTTTTAAAGTATGATCACCCATATGTCCAGCTTCATCTGGAGCTTCAACATGAACCAGAACAAAATCATGGTGCTCTAGACTTTTCAACGCATATTTAGCTTTTCCCTCATAATTTGTATCGATATATCCTGTCGCACCTGGAACTTCGATAATACTCATACCTGCATAGGTACCGATTCCCTTTATCACATCAACTGCAGATATCACAGCCCCAGTTATACTATATTTATCCTTAAGTTTTGGATATTTTGGTGTTTTTCCAGGACTCCAAGGCCAGAGCATATTAGCAGGATTTTGATTATTATTTATTCGCTCAATATTAATAGGATGATTCGAAAGAATATCTCTCGATTTCAAAATTATGTTGTTTAAAAGAGTAGCCATTCTAACACCACTCTTGTTTAAGGGTGTAACCATAAGCTCTTTGATGGGCTTACCTACGACATCATGAGGAGGAAAACATTTGACTTCTTGAGAATAATCAGTACCTATAAAAACGAGTAAATGCCTATAATCAACGCCGGGATAAAATATGATTTTCCCAAAAACGCCGAGTTCTCTATTTATGCAAGCAATAAGCTTCTTAGCATCCACCGTTTTTATGTGTCCAGCCGAATAATCATGCAGAATACCATCTTTCTCCGAGATAATATTACATCTAAAAGCTATACTTGTCTTGTCTAAAAAAATGCCCTGACTTGCAGCTTCTAAAGGTCCTCTACCATCATAATATTTTTTTGGATTATAACCTAAGATTGAAAAAACAGCAACATCAGTATTAACGTCCATTCCATTAGGCACAGTATTAAGAGTACCACATATACCTTGGGAAACAATTTTATCCATATTTGGATGACTAGCTACTTGCAGGGGAGTCTTTCCGTCAAGATCTTTGACTGGATAATCGGCCATTCCATCGGCAATAACCATCACATACTTCATCTAAGTCACCTTTCTATTGTATAGTGTTAAAGGAAACCATTCTACAACATCAATTATTTTAAGGTGAGAATTCAGAGTATGAATGGACCCTTAAAAGTGTTCAATTTTAGTAACAGAGAGAAGAGTCTTCTATTAACGCATAAATAATAATTTTCATCGGAATTTCCCGTTATAACAAATAGTTGACAATTATTGAGCTTTTAAAATATCAAGTTCTAAGTGATATTGGGTTTAATAAGTTTAGATAAGTTATATAATAACAAGAGATTTGGTAGTTTAACTACATCAGGAAAAGCATACGAGAAGCTTGTCTCAAAATTTGAAAGCAGAAGATTATTATTTGAAGTTTTATTCCAGAATGTACTGTTTCGCTTATCTAAAAATTGGTATCACTACAAAATCAGAGAAAGAAAATATTGTTTTTTCAGAATTTCTCAGCTATGATTAAGTAACTGTTCCATCGAAAGTTATCGATGATAAAATTCAATTATTCAGAAAAAAAAGATTTTTTTAAGAAAATAATTGGAATAGATCCAGGGGAGAAGCTGTGTTTTACTGTTTTAGTAAAGGATATTATTTAAAAAAAATGGAACGCGTAAATGTAGGAGACAAAAGAAATTATTCAGATCTTAAAAAAGATTAAAGCTAAAAAGAAAAGAGTAAAGATTAGTAAGGAAGAAAAGAATAGACAAAAAAGGTTATTTAAATTATTAAATGAAGAACTGTCACATAAAATCATTATGGAACCAGTTGAAGAGAAATAGTCAATGAAAAATATTAAGAAAAAGCATAATTATCATAAAGATTCAATAGATGTACGTTCGACCATAAAAATATCTATCCGAAATGGACATAGGAAAAATGAGAAGAAACAAAATGGAAAGAACTATTGAAAAAGGAAATACGCTCATCGTCAGTGGACCGGCATCAGTCACATTAATTGAAGGAAAAATAACGATTCTAGGGTCAACCATGGTATTGTATAAAAAAGTAATTATTAGGAAAGGGAAAACACTTCCACTTGAAGTTGAAAAGAATTCAAGATTAGATGTAAAAATCAGTAGTAAAGCCTATACTGATGAAATAACAGGAAGCATAATACCGGATTCTTGGAGAACAATAACTGAGGAAGTGCTTAAAAAACAAAAACCAAGTACGATTTTAATTCTTGGAAATATTGATTGTGGAAAAAGTACTTTGTGCACTTTTTTTGCAAACCATGCATTGAGAATGCAATTTGAGACTGTTATTATCGATGCAGATATTGAACAAGCAGATATAGGACCACCAGCTACAATTGGTTTATGTTTAGTCCAGCGACCAGTATCTGATTTATTTTATCTTAAAGCATATGAGGCTTATTTTACAGGAAATACTAACCCAAAAACAGTAACTGAAAGCGTGATTGAAGGAATTACTTTACTTAAAAAACGAGCTGAAGAGATGGAAAGCCAAGTTATTATAATAAATACAGATGGATGGATTCAAGGAGAAGATGCAAAAGAATTTAAAACTTCCATGATAAGAAAATTACTTCCAAATACTGTAATAGGTTTTCAAAATAATAATGACTTAGAAAACATATTAAAACCAATTGAGGAAGAAGGGTTCAATGTATATAGATTGAACCCCTTCCAGTTAACTAAAAACATAAGTAAAGAAATTAGAAGGGAACTAAGAGAACAGAGTTATAAAAAATATTTGAGAGGAAATGTATTAAGAAATCTCCAGATGAATTGGATTCAATTAGAAAATATACCACTTTGTAAAGGAACATCTCTAAATGAAAATAGATTGAAGGATTT
>JAUWJG010000085.1 GCA_030607815.1 Candidatus Bathyarchaeota archaeon | reverse complement strand
CCATTTGCAAACGAATGGTGAAAGCTCACTCGGGATCAATCTTCGTAAAAAGCAAGGTTGGAAAAGGCACCACATTCACCATCATGATTCCTCTTAAACCAGTCAAGTCTTCTGAACCCTTTGCAACCCCACTTGTTGAGACCATTTAGGAGTTAGAAGAGGAATTAAGGGAAAATATAGATTTCAACTTCATAATTTATTTTAAAAGAGAACAAATTCTCTCTAAACAGCAGAAAAGATAGTCATTGCTTTAAATAACTCGTAATTTGAGCCTGATAAATTTGAATGAGATAGTCTCAATTTCATTAATACTAGTCAGCTTCATCATTATAATTGGGTTCCTGAGTAATTATCAATTTAAACGAACTGGATTTCCAGGCATCTTACTTTTAATCCTTTTGGGTTTCCTATTTGGTCCAATTATGAAAATAGTAAAACTTGAAGATATTACCAGTCTGACACCGTATCTTGCTGATCTTGCTATGATTTTCATTCTTTTTGACGGAGGTTTAGTCATGAACCTTAAAGTTTCACTTAGAGAGACTCCGAGAGCGATACTGATTACAGTTATTCATTTAGTTCTTTGCACAGTCGCTGTTACATTCTTTATGATGGGGATTGGTATTGAGCCTGTATATGGTGCCTTATTTGGAATTATGATCTCGGGTAACAGTGCAGCGGTCCTCATACCTCTCGTTCGCTCCATTAAAGTAAGTGAAGAAACAGTCTCTTTAATCACTTTGGAGTCTACGTTAAACAATGTCTTCCAAGTAGTCTCCTTTTTAGCAATTGTTGAACTTATCACCGTGGGACAGCTAGATATTCTAGCTGCCACGCAGGATATAGCAGCAAGTTTCTCTATTGGTGGAGTTATCGGGTTCATATTTGGATTCTTTTGGCTTCACATCTTGCTGAAGCTTAAGCGAGAATCCTTCTCATCTATGTTAACTATCGCTATCGTTTTCATCGCCTATTACATGACCGAGTATCTCGGTGGGAGTGGGGCTTTGTGTGCTCTACTTTTTGGAATAGTGCTCGGGAATGAGAAATCGATCTTTCAGATTATCAACCGAGACATAAAAGAGATGGTGTTCAATCAATATATGAGACATTTTGAGTCAGAATTGGCTTTTCTGATAAGAACTTTCTTCTTTGTATATATTGGACTATCTATCAATATTTCATCGACAATCGTAATAGGGTATGGTGTAATCCTTTCGATTATTCTTCTTGCCATGAGAGCTATAGCTACTTATTTTTCGACAATCCGCAGTTCTTTAGAATCCGAAAGAAACATAATTACAGTAGCAATGTCCAGAGGGTTAAGTGAAGCTGTATTGTCAGTCATGCTCTTGAATTATGGGATTCCACATTCGACATTATTTCAAGATATCGCATTTATAGTCATCATTCTCACGAATATCATGTGTACCATAGGAATTTACAAATTTACCCATAAAAATCAAAATAAAAAAGTAAAAGAAAAGAAAATTGGAACATTCTCTTTTTACTAAAAAAAAGTAGACTCAACCCTCGACGCTTTTACATCTTCTTTACGAAGAAAAGATTCTGCAACTTTTTATCTAATAGGCTCCAAATCTGTTTTACAAAGGCATAAAAAAATAATCTTCATGATTTGCAGAGAGAAAAAAATCAAAAGATCTACAAAGATTTTGTATTGGATTAAGCCTAAAGTATACCCGTTATTAATATCAAGTAGACCATATATGATCTTCGTTGATAGAGGTTTTTATAATAAAAAGGAAATATTCTAACTAGCAAGTATTGAGAATATAGTTACATTTTCAGATCTTTATTTGATAATTATAAGATCAATAGAGATTTCTAATGCATAACACTTTTATGAAATTTTGAAACATAGTTTATTTTTGTTAGAGATGCTCAAAAAAAATCTTAGTTTATGGAAAGTTCTGGGTTTCTTCACCATTGTAATTTTCCTCGATTTCACAACAATGTTCGGAGATATCTCTAGAGCCCTCTCAAACCAAAAAATTATTAATATTATTATTTCATTCTTGGAACCCAACATCCACTAGTAGATAAAAATGACAAAAAGATTATCATACAGATCACACATGCTTCTTGAAACATGATCATGTATGTTCTTTATATCAACTGGAAATAAGAAAAAACATTCTTTTCAAAAGATGGAGAAATGTTGAGTCTAGTTCATTATTAAATATTAGTTGGGAATTATCCGATCAGTTCTACGGCGATCTTATTCCAGGGAACCGATTCAGCCTCAAGCGCCTCGTCCAGTATTTTAACGGCCATGAGTTCGATGTTTTCGACGTCGACATCGTTCTTCAAATACTCTTTTATTTGTATTATTGAAGCTTTGACTGTGCTGTACAGGATTATCTCTTTAATTTCATCTTCATCATCTTCATCATCTTCCTCAGGCTTCTTCACTAGTATGTAAAACTTGTTCTCCTCAACTTTCAACGATGGACCCTTGGAGTCTGTTCCTAATGGAATTATTGAAGGTGAAGCAGACTTTTTCTTCTCTCGTGACATAATTTTTTTCTTTCCAGAAGATTTAGATTTTTTTCTTCTAAATAATGGCATATTTTTCACATCCTTCTTTTACAATTTATACACATAAGGGTTTCTAACATTTTATGGTTTTTTAGAATATCTTTCTCTTACACGAATCTTAGTTGGGTATAGAAGAGGGACTCCGTTTATTAACCATTCACCTACCCTAAACCTGGAGAGACTATATGACTCTTCTTGAGCCATGTATTTCAGACACTCAAGGTCTTCTGGATCCACAGTTCGCCCCATTATCTGGATACCCATCTGCGACAAGATTTTATCATCTATTTCGGTAGGATGTTGACATAGAAGACACATGGAGATTCCGTATTTGAGCCCTTCAGACGCAATCTTTTGAAGCAGAGCAGCAGCTTCCGGATTATTGATCAGATTTCCAGCTTCCTCCACTATCAAGAAGAAGGGGGGTAATTGTTTTCTCAGCCTCTCCTCATATAGAATCGACATGCAATCGGTGAATAGACTCCCTCTCTTTGCAGGGGATAGGCCACTCATATTAAAAATGGTTAATTTCCGCAGAGTCAAATCTTCCTTGGAGAATGCTTT
>JAUWJG010000039.1 GCA_030607815.1 Candidatus Bathyarchaeota archaeon | reverse complement strand
TAAAGGTTTTTGGGCAGGAGAGAAACTTGCTATGAACGATGGACGTAGATACCAGGTTCAGGTTCAAGCTGTCCTAATAGGCTCCAAGCCTAGCTAACTATACAAAGTTTCAGTATAGGGATCAGAAACGTTTGAGTTTGTTGACTAAACTTTAGTCATCATTCTCAGGATAATTCTGCTTACGCTCTGGATTGAATCAAGAAAGTATTTTTATCTTTGGAAAGTCGTATATCTAAAAGTATTCTCTAGTATAGGACTTTATATACAAATACCATACTCCCTGAAGAAGCAAAAAGAAGTTGAAAATTAGTTGGTTGCGTCAAGTATAATAGATACTCTATTGGTTGTTGAGCTTCAGGTATTTGTGAATAAATATCACGAATTTGTTCTGAAGATACTAAATCTCCATAGATCATGAGCTTTGTGAGTACTCTATCACTCTTAGGTAAGGTAACGGTAGCAAATTGTTGATACCATTCGATTAAGTTTGGGTTTTGAGTGGAAAGACTGTAGATGTACGCAAGCTGACTAGTGATCAGTGTATCTTCTAATGCAGCATCAGCTGTTCCATTCCAGCCAATCTTAGCCATCCACCTCCACTTCACTTCATCACCGAAGAGATTAGGTCCTCCAATCGCTTGTCCTATCGTTGTAAAAACCACAACGTATCCCGGTGGGTTACCCGGAGCACTTTTTAACTCAGCTAAAGCCTGTGTCTCATTTGACATGAACATTCGACCAATTCTAGCGATTTGTGAACTATTTATTGTGCCATTATCTATGATACTTATCTTCTCACCCACCACAGTTATCCAATAACCATAATCCCACCAAGATGCAACTATTGCATCCTCCTCTAGATTCTCCTTCATCCATGTGAGGGCTTCAGGCCAATCGTTAATTTGAGATCTTACAGGAATAGACGATGAGATGAGAGTTGTCGGTGTATAAGCACTATCTACTCCCCTTGTCATTGGCCACAAGGTTAATGCAAACAATGTAATTATGAAGATTACGCTGAAGATTCTACCAATACTAGGTGAGAGTCGGAGCCTTCTTCTCGTAAATGATCTTTGGGTAATAATATCTGTAAATGGCGCAAGAATTTTAATAATGGCGAGAGCCCCTAAAACGCACATCGCGGGAGCTAAGAGTATAGTTAATCTAATCACTGAAGCTGAAAAGTACATTGTTGTTACCGCGTATATGACCATGAAAAGAGTATTATCCGAAATCTTCTGAAAAGCGAAGACTATTCCCAATGGAGCAAGGAATGTAAGAATTCCAAATTGATAATAATACGATGCCCACGTTGAAGGCCTGTGTTCTTGAACAGATTCCACAAGAGGATTCTCAAATCTGTAGAGAGGATTAATCACTCCGATGAACTTAGCTACAGGGAGAGTGATAAGTCCCCCATACCAAAGAACAACAACTGTAATTCCAAGAGCGAGAAAAGATACTGTTAAAAACATTGTTCTACTCTTTCCAATTGTAAACCGTTGAGAAAATTCAACAAGAACCAATAATAATAAAACGCAAATAGCAGCTAGACAATCAAATTCACTCAAAAAACGTAATCCAAGTCGAGGAACTGACACTGCAATAATTAAACTTACAATCAAAAGTGATCCATAGGATGAAAGAACACGGCGACTATATTTTCCAATGATTACTAAAATGAATACAAATAATGCTAGTAATGATAAAGGGTAGCGAGATGCACCCCAAGAAGCGAAAATGTAACCTAAGGAAAGACCTGCCGCTACTGAGTAACCTAAACTGACTTGCCAACTCTTTTTTTTATTCAATGAACGAAGGAAAAAGAAGAAAAGTAACACGATGCCGAAGATACCGACTGTTTCATCATCGAAGAAACCTAAGTATGTTCTACCGATATAAGCCGGGTTAAGTGCAAGGAAGAGCGCAGATAGGAGGCCAACCCCTTTCCCTCCAATATCTTTCCCTAAAAAATAAGCAACGATACACGTGGCTGCTGCCATTAATACTGGAAACATGATGGATACGTCTAAAATCGTTACCTGAATTCCTAAACCGGAAAGGATGAAATATAGCGCTGCACTACTGAAAGGTAAACCTGGAAAAGCTGAAAGTTCTATATCTCTCCCAAAAGGATACCAAGATCTACTTCCAATGTCTGCTTCACCCCAAGATGCAAAGCCATTTTCAGTGATGTGTTTAGCCAGTGAATAATGGAAAAATGGGTCAAATTCTGATAGGGTATATCCCCAATTTAAGGGTTGAATTCTAACCAAAACTGCTAATAAGACGATGCAGATCAAACAAATTGATAATAACAAGCCTCTCTTTGAACTCTTAAGACCGACTTTATCAAAGATTTTAGAAAATCTCTCTTGACGAAAGATTTTATTAAGAGGATTTTTCAATCGAGAAGACATCTATTATAACACTTTTATAGTGATTTTATTTCAATTTTTTCAGGATCAAAAATAAGCTTATTACCACATTGAGGGCATAATCCCTCAAATTTCTTAATTATATCCGCCGGAGATTTAAGGTCAGAATGATCGTATAAAACTTTTCCACAATTATCACATATTACTTTCTGTGGCAATGTTTAACCCTCGTTAACTCAAATTACTATGCAGAATTAATATAAAAGCAAATACTACTTTATGAGCATTACGAATCTGATAGAGCTTTTCTATAATATTTATTTATACAAAACTTTAGAGTAAAGAAGTTTCTCATTTTATCTTTTCAGTTGTATGATGTTTATCTTTACAAATATTCTCCATTACCCTTTATGTGATCACCTAACCGTAATTATAGAAACATATTCCAATAAAGTAAATATAAAATAAGCATTAAAATAATTCGTGAGTAAACATGTCAAACATTGTCACAAGTTCTTTTTATCCCTCTGAAAAATTGAACATACTAGCTATCGGTTTAGATGTGACCTCCCTTGTTACATCCATCAATAGAGCTGGATATAATGCGTACTCTATTGATTATTTTGGTGACTCAGATGTAAAACGGTTATGTAAGGAAAGCTTATCAATAAACACGCAGATTGAAGGGAAATCATGTGGCAGATTAGAAGATGATTTTCATCCAGAAAAACTTTTACAACTTTTTCATAAAATGTTAAAAATTCATCGAATTGATGGAGTTCTCCTCTCATCTGGATTAGAAGATTTCCAAAATATACTATTATCTATTAAAGATCATGTAAAATTTCTTGGAAACAATCCAAGTAACATCAGTAAGGTTCGAGATAAGGTACATTTTTTTAAAACTCTTAAGCGCCTGAAGATTCCTCATCCAGAAACAGCATTTGTTGAAGACCTTCTGGATGCTAAAAAGAAAGCAAAAGATATTGGATATCCAATCATAATTAAACCAGAAAAAGGATTTGGAGGAATCGGAGTGAGAAAAGTTTCTGATAAAAAACATCTTACTTCGATATTCAAAAGATACTTTCCCATTGAGAAAAGGATCTTAATACAAGAATTTATTCCAGGTCAAGCAATAAGTGCCTCTTTAATCTCTACTAAAGAGAAAGTGCTTACATTGACTGTGAATGAGCAGCTTCTAGGAATGAGTAATTTAGGTCAACGGGAAGAATTTGGGTACTGTGGAAATATTGTTCCTCTTACATCTTCTAATAAACTTAGAGAAAGATGTATAGCGATGGCTGAACGAGTGATCTCAACTTATAATCTGATAGGATCTAACGGTGTAGATTTTGTAGTCTCTGCTGAAGGTATCCCAAAGATTGTTGAAGTGAATCCAAGATTTCAGGGAACATTGGAGTGTGTTGAGAGAGTTTTAGACATTAATCTTGTTCAGGCACATCTAGATGCATTCAACTTAAGAACTCTACCTAAACTTAAGATAATTTCTGGAAGCTATTATACACGACTCATACTTTTCGCTCTTATGCGTTCTAAAGTTTCAGACTTAAAAATTCATAAAGAGACTAGAGACATACCAATTCCACGAGTGATCGTTGAACGTGGGGAACCTTTATGCTCTGTTATTATAGAAGGTTTGAGTAGAGAATATTCATTGAATCGCGCAAAAAATGTAGCTAAAACAATTTATCAATCTTTATTAGTTATTCCTGAGTAAAATAAATTTATTTCTTAGATTTCATCAATGGATTGTGGCTTATGAGAAGAAACCAATTCATCTCAAATGAACTTGTAAGTTTAAAATGAACTACATATGTATTTATTGCTCAGATTCAGGTAGGTGTAGCTATTCTATTGATTACTTTTCTCGGTCTTGTGTTTAGATACTCTCTTTAAGAAGTTGGTTTCGCTCTTAAAATTACTCATATAGAATTCTATCTAAATAGAGTACCTTTAAAAAGACCAAGGAATGTCTAAACTTATTAACGTGTTTTTTTAACTTCATATCTGGAGGATTATTTATGACATTAAAACTCTACAACACGATGAGTAGTAAAATAGAACTCTTCAAACCGAGAGTTAAAAATAAAGTAACCCTCTATGTTTGCGGTCCAACCGTCTACGATTACTCTCACATAGGCCATGGCAAGACATACATGGCTTTTGATCTAATCACGCGATATCTCGAATATAAAGGATATAATGTCAAATATGTGGTAAACATCACAGATATCGATGACAAGATTATCAAAAGAGCAAACGAATCTGGAATGGACTCCATAGAACTAGCGAAGAAATTCGAAAAACTATTTCTTGACGACATGCATGCTTTAGGGATTAAAGATGCTGATATATATCCAAAAGTTTCAGGACACATCCCAGAGATCATTGCAATTATTCAAACTTTAATCAACAAAGGGTTCGCCTATGTTGTAGATGGCGACGTCTACTTCGCTGTGAGTAAGGTTGAAGATTATGGTAAACTCTCTAATCAAACTTTGGATGCAATCAAATCTGGTGCCAGAGTAGTAGTTGATAAGAGGAAAAAGAATCCTGCAGACTTTGCTCTATGGAAGAATTCTAAGAAAGGAGAACCCTCCTGGAGTAGTCCTTGGAGTAAAGGGAGACCAGGATGGCACATCGAATGTTCCGCAATGTCAACGAAGTACCTTGGACAACAAATTGATATTCATGGTGGTGGAAGAGACCTGATTTTTCCACACCACGAAAATGAGCTAGCGCAGTCCGAAGCCTACAGTGGAAAAAAACCTTTTGCATCATATTGGTTACATACAGGTTTTTTAACGATTAACGGCGAAAAAATGTCAAAATCCCTTGGCAACTTCATCACTATAGTAGATCTTTTGGACAAGTGGGATGCTGAAGTGTTTAGGCTTTTCATTCTCTCAACACATTACCGGAAACCAGTAAACTTTACTCAAAAAACCTTAGAACATCAAAAGCAAAGTCTCAGAAGGATCTACAATACCGTTGATAACTTGAAGTTACAGATACAGAACACTCAAGAATTAGAGACAGTAGATAAACTAGAAGAAGAATTACAAAAACAAATATCGCATACAAAAGATGCTATCATCAATGCAATGGATGATGACTTCAAAACACCTAAAGCCCTTTCAGAATTCCATAATCTGGTAAAAATCGGAAACAAAGCAATAGCTGCAAAAATGAGTAAATCGACTCTTACCAAAGTCTTGAATACAATAATGGAAATTGCACATGTCTTCGGTCTCTTAGAGAAAAAAAGAAAGGTAGAAGCTCTTCCTGAGGAAATCCAGATGTTATTAAAAGAGCGAGAGATGAGTAGAAATCAGAAAAACTGGAAGAAAGCTGACGAAATTCGTTTAAAACTGAAATCAATGGGGATAATAGTCGAAGACAAACCTGAAGGAACACAGTGGAGATACCAAAATTAGTCTAAATTATGACACTCCACATCTATTTAAAACATTGACTTGTATAGATTACAATATTTACCACTTATTTTTGTGGAGTATCTCTTCCATATTTTTTCTTTTAGTGACTTTCGATTTTGTTTCATCCGGATATCCTAAAGGCGTCATAGCTAATACTCGAATATGTGGTGGGATTTCCAGAATTTTTTTAACTGTTTTCTCGTGAAACGCACCAATCCAACAGGTACCTAAACCTTCCTCTGTAGCTTGAAGAATCATACATTGCATTGCAATAGATCCATCTACCTTCCAAAATTTTTCACCATCTCCTCGAACCCAAGCGATAGTTGGATCAACACATATAACTATGATCACTGGAGCTTCATAAAACCAATTTCTACTATAAGCTTCTTTCATCCTTTTCCTAATTTCAGGATCCGTAATCACGATGAAATGCCATGGTTGTTTGTTGACAGCTGAAGGTGAAAGTCTTCCAGCTTCAAGAACTCTAAAAAGTTTATCCTCTTCGATTTCTTTTATCTGATATTTCCTTATACTTCGTCGAACTTTAATAACCTCATTCACATCCAATTAACTCATAACCCCCATTATTACCAATCAATATATTGTTTACATCCTATAAAAAAATTATTAAAGAGAAAATAAGTTACGATAATCGAATTTATCAACACATATCTCTCTTTTGAGTACTTAAGGGTAGTATTTATTGGAAATCATTTAATCAAAAGACTGAAACTTTCCTGTAGTTTAATATCTTAATGATATTTCTGTCTATAAATTTTCTTTTAAAATATATTGAAGCAAAAATTTTAGTGAGTAATAACTATACCTTTTTAAAACGTTTGGTTGGTGCTTTTCTACCTCAAGCCTTAAGCCCGCTCGAGGAATGCTGCAAGCTGGATAATGTCAAAAGGTAGGGGAAAATATTCATCCAAACAAACCAAAACTCTATCGATGGCTTCACAAAAAGAACTCTTATTACCCATACTATCCGAAAAGCGATTCATGATGTCACAATTAGCTCTTTGTCCAATTAAACATCTTAGGTTTAACGTTCATGGTATTTATTAATTATAGTAATCTCCTTTGTAGCCACTTCTAGAACAGAAAAAATGGTATATGACGGTTTGTTAGCTTCTTCTGCGAGTGAGACCATATATGGCGCCTGCAACGAAAAGTAATCCCAGAACGATAGTTCCGAAAGGCGCGACATCTACATCGATTTGCCACCCAAAAACCTGCTGAAGTCCGACGATGATGATTATTATGCCAATGAGTAGTCCTAAGATTGTGCCACCTTGGGGAAGACCGAAACATTCATTTTCTGCACGTTTTCCCATATCTTCGCCCCATTTCCCCATGCGTTCTCCGAATTGTTCAGCCGATTCCTCTATAGATTTTTCAAAGCGTCCTTCTACACTTTTCGCCTGTAATCCCAAGTCTGCTCCGCACTTGCCACAATATTTAGTATCTTCTACGTTTTTTTTGCCACATTTTGTACAATAAACCATGATCATTATCTCCGACTAATTTTAGATTCTAGAGTTTATCACTTTTAAGTTTTTTTGAATGTTATACTCCAAAAATATCACAAATTTGCAACTGATGAAAAAATGTGGAGTTTGAGGGAGACGT
>JAUWJG010000019.1 GCA_030607815.1 Candidatus Bathyarchaeota archaeon | reverse complement strand
GGTGGGTAGAATAGGGATGAATATATGTTTTGATATAAGGATGCCGGAGAGTGCTAGAGTACTTACTCTACTTGGAGCTGAAAGTATAATGTTACCTACAAACTGGCCAAAAGGGGCTGATTTGGTACCAAAGTATGTAATCAATGCCAGAGCTTACGAAAATAGGGTTAATGTTATCGCTGTAAATAGAGTGGGAAAGGAGCGGGGTTTTGAATTTATAGGCCAAAGTAAGATTGTGGATTATTCGGGTAAAACATTAGTGGAAGCTAACTCTTTGGAAGAAGAGATAATTTTCGCTACAATTGATCTAGATGGGGCTAGAAAGAAACATATAGTTTTGGTTCCAGGTGAATTTGAACTTCCACTCTTTAAAAGACGGAGACCTGAGTTTTATGGACTTTTAGTAAAAGCTATAAATACGTATTAATGAAAAGAATTGTATTGTGAAGGTTAACGAGATGGAAGAAGAAAACGAAAAAGAAACTGGTTCTAAAGGTCTTGATATCTCTTCCCTTGATGTCTATCCGATTCTAATGTTCTTTTTAAACATTCTCAACGTTAAAGCTTGGCAGTATATGGGTTTACGAGTTGACCCAAAAACACAGAAGATTCAAAAAGATTTCAAGAAAGCGATAATAACGATCGATTGCGTGGCTTTCATCACAGATAAACTCGCTCCTCAGTTAGAGGATAATGAAAGAGACAAGCTACGATCGTTACTCACTGATCTACAAATCAACTATGTCAGACAGAAAAAAGCTGCTGAACAATAAGTACACGTTTCATGTTCTAAACCGTCAACAGAGATGGATAATCATAATAGTTTTACATGTTTGATGAATTAAGATTCAATAAACAGTTTAAGTTTTTTTCTAAACAAGTAATGTTTTAGACTCAAAATGAGATTATATTGTGGGTACTCTATGTTTTGAGGGAAATGTCTCGGGGATAGTCTTACTCAAACCTGGTTTTTTTTAGTAAGGTAATTACATCCTTATCAAGTACCTGTGAAAAGTCTACATAGAACTGTCCAATGGCAAAGAAGGGTTCATATGAGACTAAGTAAATCAATTTATCAACCTCCTGCTTTAATTCTTTAAGCGTATCAGGTGGGCCAACAGGGATAGCAACGACAATGAATGAGGGATTACCTTTTAGAAGTGAATGAATCGCCGCTCTAACCGTGGCTCCAGTGGCTATACCATCATCAACAAGAATAACGATCTTTCCCTCAAAATCCTTGGGAAGGTGTTCTCCTCTGTAAGTTTTTACGCGTCTCTTAATTTCCTCAATCTGTTTTGTTTTTTCGGACTCGATATAGGCATCTGATATGCCAAGCATAGTAACTAAACGCGTATTAAGGATTGTAGTTCCATCCTCTGTAACAGCACCTATGGCTAATTCTTGATTCCCCGGTGCTCCTATCTTCCGAGGGATAATAATATCTAAGGGTGCATCTAACGTTTTTGCAATCTCATAAGCCGTAACCACTCCACCCCTAGGGATTGCAAAGACAATAGTGGTTTTTCCTCGGTACTCTAAAAGTTTCTTAGCCAGCCTTTTACCCGCTTCTTCCCGATTCTTAAACCTTCTTTCAAACATGAAGATCTCATTATAAAACCAGATGAAGACCCATATTAAATAGTTTGAATAATTACATCGAGTTCTTCAAGATATCTTTCTATTGATGTTTAATTGTCAACGGATTTATTGATACAGGGTATGAATGGAATGATTACATCTAGAGTTTAATTGTAGATTATCCTCAGAGTATGTAGATAGACTACACCCGATTCGTTTATCAAGACCGAGAAATCTATCGTTCCTTCTGCTTTATTCTCTCTGCGGAAAATGGTCTTTAAATTATTAGGCGTAACCCATTCGTCAATAAAGGACACTATCCTTGATTGAGTTTGAGGCCAATCTGTATCTGAAAGGTAAGTAACAGTTTCAGGTTCAAATTCTACATCTGGATTAATCAAGGCAGGAACTTCAACAGAAAAACTTCTTTCCTGTCCTTTTTCATCAAATGTATCTATCACTAACTGTCTACGGATTTCTGCTGTTTGTTCTATCTGAACACCCACAAGGTCTGAATATGCAGCAGTAGCAGAAAAACCGACTTCTGAAGCGTCTTGCGGGTTTGTTATAACGTAGTAACCTACTTTTTGAGAAAGGGCGTCAACTGTAACCATCATGGCAGGGGAAAGAGTACCTGTGGATTGAGCATAGTACGGTATATAATAATATGGCGTGTTGTTAATGACGTACAAGAGGATATTTCCATGTACCCAGTTAGGGTTAAGGGTTAAGAGTTCGTTTGTTGCGCCGAAGTTCTTGATGGTCTCCAAAGCCACTTGAGGACCGATAACAGCCGCATCTTCACCCCTAAGTAGGAAGATATCTCCCAAATCTTTCCCATTAAGAGCTAAATATACACCAGCAAGATTCTTCCCTGGACTCTGTAATTTTTCCACTAACCTAACACTTGTCCAACTTAGCGTCTTATTTAACGAGAAGACAATGTATCTAACATCTTCGATCGGTTCTCCAAGAGCACCAGTTGTCAAGTCATAGAACTTACTTTGTTCTTGCCAATAGAGGGGGTCATCAACATGGTACTTGTTATAAGAAGCGATCTGTTTTTCAAAGAGGTATTCAGGGTAACGTAATTGTTTTTCGAGCCATTCTGGAATGGAATTATTCCATTGCGGATACATACTACGATAGAAATCTAGGATGTAATTTTGTTCATCTTGACCAACAATATATCCTTGAATGTCACCATCGTAAGCATTGATGAGAACTGTTGCGAAGACTCTCCAGAATTTATTTTGATTGTTGGGATAGTCCAAGTATTCGGTGGGCATGTCTCTTTCAATGTAGATGTAAAGGGACCAATACAAATTTTCACCATCAGAAACTAGGTAGGGATCTTCATCTATGGTCATGCCGGGGAGAAGAATGTTGGAGAGACGTTCATTAATATCTCGGAAATACAGCATATTTATGTCTCCCCACGATCCACTTCCAAAATCCCAACGTAGTTGCTCTTTACCGAAGATTCCAGAGAAAAACCATAGACGTTCAAATCCAGTTAAAACATAGTCAAACGCACCATCATATGTGACGGGTCCGTCATAGTCTGGAAGATGTCGTTCAGTAAATTCAGGAATACCAATATAGACCATGTCAGACGATTCAAAAAGTCCACCTTCACCATAATACATAGAAACGGGTTTTGTTAGATTAAAAACTGACTGAATCGGTACGATTTCCCCATTCGCTGCATCTATAGCTAAGACTCGTTCTGAGTGTGTTATGAGCATACGTGATGAACGCCATTCTTCTTCACCAGTTGAAGGGGATGTTATCGTCAATGGTGCTATCCAATATTCTCTATTATTCGACCAGACAATGTCGCCTTCTCTGAGGTCCATCCATGTTTCACCAATGTAGGGCTTCAATCTGAGTTTAGCAGCGGCTTCATTGAAGACTCGAACTTTAGAGAGAATTTCAATGTTTTCTCCTGTATCCATTACAGCGGTCATCTGATTCTCATTTATCTGATTTAAACCCGTACTCCATCTAGTGTATTCAATAGTTGGAAGGTACGTTGGTTTCCAAATCCAGTCTATCCAATTACCTTGCATAGATGGAGCGTACTGTAAAGCGACCACTGCGGGGCCATATAGTAAGCTGCCTGAAAGTATTACTGCTATGATGATAAGGATTATTCTTTGTCGAAAAATTTTGTTAATCATATCTTGAACCCAGACATCTTTTAAACTTAGAAAGATGCTCAGTACAAAGAGGGTAATAGCGCCTATAACCATGGAGTGGATGTAGAAGGGGGTCGTTATGTCAAAGATTTGGGTTGGAACATTGATAAGAAGGGGTAAAATAATGATCAAGCCGATCAATGTAACCGCTCTTATAACTTTGCTGATTCTTCCTTCTTGAAGTTCTAAGATGAAAGATACAATAAGACGCACTACCCAGATCCCTCCAAATATAAGCAAGGGAATCTTAAGAAAAGTTAAAAACTCTAAAACAATGGAGTTTTCTATAAGTGATGTTCCAGTTGGCATCTCAGAAGTGAAGAGTCTGGTGTAAAGTAAAGAGAGGCTTCGATTTACAAGTTCTAACCAAGAGGATTGTTGAGTTTCAATCCATTTGGCAATGAGGAGATATTTTAAAGCTAATTCTTTAGCAAAGATGGGTCCTACTATTAGAGTTCCACCTAGAAATTCAATTATCCGCCATAAGAGTCCCTGCTTTATCGAAATTTTATCCCCATAAGTTTGTCCAGCCAACCCTCTAGAGGTGGAGGGGAATTGTCCCATAAGGTTATAGATCTGGTCTCTGAGGTTGTATAGGCCTCCCCAAATCTTACTATGAAGAAAGAAAGTTCTTTTTCCAGAAGCATTCTTTTTAATTATTATTCGAGGATCACTAAGCGCAATTAGAAGGCCAATGGCTATACAAGCATAAAAGTAATAATTATCAAGGAAGGTTAGGTTCCACCAATCAACTCCGTTGGCCTTATTAAGGTATAAATATTCGAGGATATTAACGTTGAGCCACCAATTTTCGAAGAGAACAATTCCTAAAACTACTACTGGAACGATTATGAGGAGAACCCATTTTCCTATCTTAAAATTGATTTTAAAATCAATTTTTGGTTGAAATGGAGAACTTTGGTATATTGGTGGAAATTCTTGTGGTTCAATAGGAGTTTGGGTTTGCTTTTTTTTATAATTATTATAATACAAGTAAGCAATAATAACGATAATTAAAATAACTACTAGAAATATGGGCGGTAGATTAAACATACTGAGTGAGCTCATTAAAAAGATAATGAAAAAAATGATAGATATAATCCCACTTCTCGGATCTCTTTTCTCCATTTACAACACAGAACAGATATTTAACTATTAAAGCATAATTTAAACTTCACGGAAATAGATATGAACGGTTAATAATGTTTTGTGTGAGTTAAAAAAAATAAAAGTGTCATTTTCCAAATATTTTATCAAGATCTATCTCAAAACCAATAACGGGATTTTCCAGCTTCCACGCTTCAAGAACCTTCGGATGTATTTCGCCAATAAAGCCAACATTTACATTATCTACAAGAATTGCTCCAGCTCGACCGTTTATGAAGCAGTCAAAGATGTCTTCTTTGAGTTTACACATCTTCCCCATATTTAAAAAGAATGCTTCTAAAATAGTCTTCATCTCACTGAAATTCGCTTTTGAGTGAATACATAAACAAGCAAGAGTAGTTCTCTCTCTCACACCCGTTGATTTATTTTTATCAATGAAATAACATTTATCAAGTTCAAATATTCTCTGGGGATATTCAACTGAAGAGTTTTTACTTAAAAACTCCATCAAGCTTGGAATAAGCCAATCCCGTAGACAGTTATAATTTAAAGTCATCGGATTGGAGATTTCAACAACATTTCTTTCTTCAAGATTCATCTTCTTGAAGAGGTTAGATTTATTACTCATGGAAAAGGTTAGTACTTCTTGAAATCCAAGACCAACCATAATGTCCCTTGCAAGGTTAGACTCCACGTTAAGGTTACTCAAGCTACCAAAAGTGTTCAATTGGGGCCATTGTGGCTCAATGTTATTGTAGCCATATTTGATTGCAATATCTTCAACAAGGTCGATGGGATGCATAACATCAATACGGTAACATGGAATCGTTAAAGTGATGGTGTCTCGATCGGTTTGATAAGCGTCATATCGAGATTTTTTTAAGAGGTCAATAATGCTTTGAATATTAAGATTTAAACCAAGGATTTGATTTACGTAGCTGACATTCAATAGCATATTATTGGTTTTAAGTTTCGGTGTTTCATCATTTATTATGTCATCATATGGATAATGAATTTTTGTTGAAAGAATTTTTTCTCCTCTATCCGCAAGGGATAAAGTAACGATCATTAATGTGTTCAGAACGGTCTGATACCCCATCCCGGTCACTTCAACAAAAATGTCTTTTACTCCTTCAGTGATTCTTCCTAAATCGTTAGAATTAATAATGGGGGGAAAAGAAAGAATTTTATTTTTAGCATCGAGTAAAATGGGCCAATGTTTTTTTTCTCTCAAAATGTGGCCATATTCTAAACCTTTGGGATGTGTATTGATAATCTCCTTTAAGCTTAACTCTTTAACACCATCTAGAGGTACAAAACTAATTTCAAGAGGTTTTGCAACACTATAACGAATAGGTGGAGTAATCAAATCGTAATTATAAAGCCCGATAGACGTACGTGTTCTCTTCCTTCCGTATGTTAAATCAAGTTTATCTTGGAGGTGCATAAGTTCTCGTACGGATTCGGAATTAAGTTGAACATTCGTAATAATAGAACACGCAATGTATGGTCGGATATCTTTCAATCTAGAATCAACTAAAATCTCCACTCCAGAATAATTCTCGACAGCATATTCTTTTAAACCATTTTCAATCCCTAAAGCTCCCCTTAACTCTCTAGCTAAACCTTCAACAGTCCATAAATCGGGTCGATTCCCATCTTTTATTTCTATGGAGAGCTCATCACCGTCAATAGATTCAACTTCTCCTTTAACGAAGAAAAAGACTTCATTTAGATCGTCTATGTTCCGAGGAAGTTGAGCGCCTACTAAACGTTGCAGATCATTAAAGAGAACAATTATAGTTGGCAATTTAAATCACCTTTTGACTCCTGAGCCAATTAAGATCATGGGAAAATATGTCCCGTATGTCGCTTATTCCAGTCTTCATCATAAAGATTCTGTCAATCCCCAATCCCCATGCGATTACAGGAACTTTTATCCCTAAAGGTAGGGTCACTTCTGGTCTGAACATCCCCGCTCCACCGAACTCGAGCCATCCAGAGTCGACAGTATATGCTGAAAGTTCAACACTGGGTTCAGTAAAGGGAAAATAATCTGGTGTAAATCTAACTTTATCGGCGCCGGCTGTTTCGATAGCAAACATCTTGAGAATGCCAAGTAAATCTTTAAAGGTTAAATCAGCCCCCAATACTATTCCTTCAACGTGATTAAATTCTGTAAGATGCGTTCTATCAATAACATCTGGACGATAACATCGTGCTATAGAAAAATATTTCCCAGGAATCTCTAATTTCGAATCTACGAGCATTCTTGCACTTAGAGCTGTTCCCTGACTTCTGAGAATAAGACGTTTAGTTGCTTCTAATGAAAAAGGATACCGCCATCCCTTAGAATTCGTCTCCCAACCGTTTTCATGAGTTGCTTTAACATTATTAATTAGGGCAGTATAGTCAGAGAGGTCCCCATAGGATGGTGATTTTATGTAATAGATGTCATGAATCTCCCTAGCGGGATGATCTTGAGGCATGTAGAGCGCGTCACAATTGAAGAACATGAACTCAACTATAGATCCCACCATTTCTTTGAAACCGAGTGAAACCAGTTTCTGCTTTATATCATCTAAAAACCTAAGATATGGCTGTTTCTTTCCTGCCCAAATTTTTGCGACAGGTGCTTTGATATCATATTTTCTAAACTGTATGTCACGCCATTTACCTGATTTAATCAATTCGGGAGTGAGTTGACTTATCTCATCACCAACTTCTTTAACCTGTTTCGCGATAGTGTATCCGACTTTAGTTAAAGTTATAAAGCGATCAACCTCTTCATTTTGGGAAATAAGTTTGGGTCGTTTCACCAAAACGTTGAAGCTTAAAAGTTGTTTAGAGGTTAAACTGTCAAGAGTAATTGGTCCTTTGAAGAGCTGCTCAATTAATTGTTCATCTATTCCTTTCTCAGGTTTTTCTTTGACGATAATAAACATCTTGCCCTTTTTACGAGAGAAAGTTAGCCAGCCCTTCCTTCGCCCCCAACCTAAGGCGACGTTTATCTCATCCTTACGCAGCTTCGTTAGAGTTGAAACAGTGTCGATAAGAGTGCAGCCACCATTTTCAAGAACTGCTTCTACTAAAATTCTTTCAGGTAATCCCTTTTTACGAGTTTTTTTTCCTTCAGAGTCAAGCTGGATAAATGATCTTTTAATATCCTCGATTTTAGCGTAACCTTTAGAGGAGAGCCATACAGAGGCTCTAGCTACAGACGCGTAAGGTAACTTTGTCTTCTTTAAAAGTTTGCTTAGTCTAATTTTTTTTCCATCCTTAAGAGCGAGGAGTAAACTTTTCTCCAATTGATGTAATTCAGCCAAAGTACTTCTTCCCTCGTTTTACTTCTTTTATCATCAAACATATTTCTAATATAGGTTTTATCCCGAAAAATGTTTTGAATTTACTATGAATTTAGAAGTGATAAACCGGTATTTCCTCAACTATCGTATAATTATTTTCGGATTATAGAATGGACGCGTATATATTGAAAGTTATTTAAAACTTCAGTACTATTTCATGGAATAAGATAAACTATAAGATACATAAACTTATGAAGTGAAAAACGGAATTTTTCAGCTAGAACTACCCACTATTTAGGTTTTGTGGATAAAAGTACTCGGCCATCTCGATCTATCTCTCCTCGCTTAATTCTAGTTGTTGAAATAGGAACAGCATCCTCAGAGAGAACCATTTCAATTACGATTAATATTAAAGGTTTTAATCCACGCTCTCCTCGAAGAGTGTTGATCTCATTCGCTCTATTACTGGTTTCATCGCTAACCACAAGAGCTTCTATTTCTTCATCAATTAAAGTAATCCCGAAGGGGCTATCGAGAGGAATTATCTGATAGGCATTCTTATAGCCTTCATTTTTCAAGTATTTTATTAATTCTTTTTTTCGAGTACTATAACGTGTTATAGAAAAAAGTTTAGTGTGACTCTTGAGCATTTTATCGGTAGTTAAACCTATTAGAACAAGTTCCCCAAGCTCGAAGGCTTTATCAATGAGTTTCTCATGGCCTTTATGTAGTTTATCGAAGGTACCTCCAACAGCTAATGTTCTATACTTCTTTCGATTCACAGAGTTTACATCCAAACCTTTTATTAAATATGTAACAACTCAATAATAGGAAATAAAATGTGAGAGATAAGAGTATTGTTACCGAAAGATGTCATAAAATGCTACATAAAAGCAGGGCGAATAGCATCAGAAGTACGAGAGAAGGTGAAGGGTCTAGTAAAGGAAGATGTGTCCATACTCGAAATATGTAACTTTGTTGAGAATAAAATTGAAGAAAAAGGGGGAAAACTTGCGTTTCCATGTAACATATGCGTAAACGATGTAGCAGCACACTACTCTTCATCAATCAACGATGAGACCGTGATACCCCGGAATGCTGTAGTGAAAATTGATTTAGGGGTTCACGTAGACGGGTATATAGCGGATACTGCTACAACAGTCTGCTTAAACCATCAGTACGATGGAATGGTCTATGCAATCAATGAAGCGTTAAAACAAGCAATTAAAGCCGTTAAACCTGGAATAAAAAATAATCATATAGGAAGTATCATTCAAAAGACAATAGAACGATATGGGTTTAAACCAATTTGGAATCTGAGCGGACATCAAATGACGAGATATGTTCTCCACACCGGTAAATCTATTCCGAATGTATCTAGATTCGGTCTTTCAAAGATTAAAGAGGGTGAGGTTTTCGCAATAGAACCTTTCCTAACGATGAGATCCGGCGCGGGAGAAGTCACAGGTTTGAATAGAACCTACATATATCGATTCCATAAAACTCACCGCAATTTGAATAAAGATGCAGATAAACTCCAAAAGTTAATAAAGAAACGGTTTAATTCTTTGCCCTTCTCAAAAAGGTGGTTAAATGAATCAAGTGAAAAGATGGAGAAAGCTTTCTCTGTAATATTAGCCAAAAAAAGCATTACGGGTTATCCTGTACTAGCAGAGAGAAGCGGAAACATTGTCGCCCAAGCCGAACATACAGTTATCGTAACGAAAAAGGGTTGCCTTGTAACTACTTTATGATTTAACAAGCTTCTCAGTGTATATGCCCGTTATTAACATAGGCTCATCACATTTTACACAGTTTTCAATGTTCTTTAGCACGTAATCCCCCGTCATAAAGGGCCTAATCTTCTTTAAACTACATTTTTTACATTCGATGGTTGTCACGACTTTTTTAGGGATCTTTTTAGTTGAAATACGCTTTCTTAACATAGTTAACATATAGATGGACATCCCAATGCCAACTATTCCCAATATAGAAGAGAAACCTGCACCTTCAACATCACCTGCATTGTAGGCTAGTGTAGCATCATAAAGAAAATATACGCCAATAATAAACATTCCAGCAAGGAATATGTAATAAAGTAACGTTGAAGAAACTATGTTCTTGGATGTTTTTGTTTTTTGATTATTGTCCAATCCCAACGGTATTCCCAACTCCAACGAGGATAACAAGATCACCCTTTCTTGTTTCCTCGTGAATAATTCGTTTCACTCTCGCAAGAGCCACACCTACTCCATCAAAGATGGCTTTGGTCATGGGGGCTACACTCTCTTCCATGGATTGTTTAATGGCCACCCCATTCACTGGAATTTGATATTTTGATGATGTTTCTTCAATAATAAAAGCGTCAACACCGAGTCCACCGATAACTGAACCTGTACCCTCTGCCGTTGAGCCACTTATCTCTCCTTCTAGTTTACCAGCAGCATCTACCATAATAACCATCGCAACTTTTCCATCGTTCTCCTCAATAATCTGTCTAATAGCGACACCGTATTTACCGATGTTAGCACCTGGACCGTTGGCTTTTATCACAAATATGTCTCTTCCCTCAATCTCTATCTGTGAAGCAAGAATGTTTTTTGCGACCTCTTTATTCTCGTGTCCATACATTAGCCTCGCTGCAACTAACGCTCCGGCACCATCGCCTATAGGTTGACCCTGGGCAAAGGCTTTTCCAGCAAGAGAATAAGCTTCTGCTGTTCGAACAATCATAGAAAGTTGCATCTGAACCTGCATTATTACATATAAATTCATGGTCTTCTTGCCAAGTAAGTAGAAATGATTAACAATCTTGTATATACTATTCAAACCTAAAGCTACTTCTAAAACCCCTTCAATGTTACTAGTTTGAATCTTATCTGCTTCAGGAGCAATTATTTTAATCTCATTTTTGAAGCGAAGATCCCTAACATCGATTAAATGTTCAAGCTTAGGAACAAAACCCAAAGGATCAAGACTTTTTGGCATAACGGTAAAGTATTCAAGTAAATGGTCAATTCTAGGGGTTGGATCCCCATCTTTTTTTCCTAGCTCAGTAATAGTATCTATAGCCAATTGTCGAGAATCATCTTTAAGTGTCTTTAATTTCCTAACTGCGTTTCCAACTTCTCTTAACATAGTCAATGTCTGTATCTTTTGTCCATAAAACATGAAGAGAAAAAAAGAGAGCAAGTACACAATTTGAAAAATAGAGTTTAGTATATCTCCCTCTTGACCGAATAGAGAAGCAATCAATCTTTTAAATCTCCTGATTATCAAATGACTCT
>JAUWJG010000038.1 GCA_030607815.1 Candidatus Bathyarchaeota archaeon | reverse complement strand
TTTCTTATCATTTAAAAACTCATTTTTACATTATTACTAAAAAATTAATAAAAGAATTAATATAGTAGAAAGACCCCTTTAGAGTTTGTGTGATTATAAGATGGCTTTCTGCACTAAATGTGGGAATGAAATCCCTGAAGATGCAGAGTTTTGTCCTTATTGTGGAATTCCAATAGAAAAACAAGGACCAATACAAACACCGCTACCATCCGCTTCTACTAGTATTGTTGAGAGAATAATCCGTGCTGCTAGACTAGACTCTACTTTATATGATGAAGTGGAAACTGATGAGACCGCTACTCTCCAGGCTCTTTTTATTGTAATAATTGCCAGTGTTTCCTCAGGACTTGGAAGCGCAATAAGCGTAGCTATGCTCGGAGTAAATCTTTCTATTATCCTTGCTAGTTTAGTCTCTGGTCTCATTTTATCACTTGTGGGTTGGTTAATCTGGTCCTTCATCACATATATTATAGGTACCAAAATTTTTGGTGGCATCGCCACATATGGAGAGCTTCTCCGAACAATAGGCTTCTCAGATGCTCCAGGAATCTTACTCATCTTTAGCTTTATCCCTTTCCTTGGAGGCCTGATCTCTTTTGTTATTGGGGTTTGGGGATTATTCGCTATGGCAATTGCTGTAAGACAAGCCTTAGACTTTTCAACTATTAAAGCCATTTTAACTTGTATCGTTGGGTTTATTGCCTATATGGCGTTTGAATTAATTATTTTCTTTCTCATTTAACTTAAGTCAAATGAACTCGAATGGTTCACTTAAAAAGAACAATCAAATTTTTCAGCAATGATTTTTCAATAAAAGCACGCAAGATAATACTTTCGTCTTCTCTTTTTCATCACATTTATTTTTTAATCTAAATTTACTAAATCGGCTCTATTAGCTGATGTAACCCGCTCTTTTTCTTCTCTCTTATATCGTTAAAACATAACATCTTAAAGGGTCTCTTTTTTTTCTAACTCGGAAATTAATTGCTTTGCTCTATCTCGTTTAATATTTTTCTCTTCAACCATCTTCTTAGCAATAGCATAAATTAAATCTCCGGTGGCTCCTACTTCGATAGCGATATTTCGAGCATGTAATGCCATATGTCCACGCTGAATACCTTCTGCGGCTAGAGCCCTCAACGCTGCTAAATTCTGTGCTAAACCTATAGCTGCTATGACTTCTCCCAATTCAGTAGATGTCTTTACACCCAAAATTTTTATGTTAATTCTAGCAATCGGGTGCACCTTTGTGGCTCCACCGACTATCCCAACGGCCATTGGTAATTCAATATTACCTACTAGATCCCCCTCTTTATTCTTCTGCCAAACAGTTAAAGGAGTATACTTTCCTGATTTAACTGCGTAAACATGAGCTCCTGCTTCTACCGCTCGATGATCATTACCTGTAGCTAATACTATAGCGATTATACCATTCATAATTCCTTTATTATGTGTTGCACATCTGTAAGGGTCAGCTACTGCGAAAGTATAGGCTTGAATAATGCCATCGACGACCTCTTCACCACCAATAGCATCCTTATCAACGATTACACTAGCCCTAACTAAACGTCTGTCAGCTAAATTAGACAAGATACGTAAGTAAACTTGCCCTTTTGCAATCTTCTCAACAATTGGAGCCACAGCTTCTACCATCGTATTTACTGCATTAGCTCCCATGGCATCCCTACAGTCAATCATAAGTTCAACAATAATCATTTTGCCAGTTTCTGTATCTAAAATTTTTACTTCTAAATCCTTAGCGCCCCCGCCTAATGAGACAAGGATTGGGTCTTGTTCGTTTGCATTTTTAATAATTTCATCTTTAGCCTTTAAAAGTGCAGTCATAGCTGCAGAAACATCTTTAACATTAACAACTTGAATTTGTCCAATCATAATTGGTTCTGTACTGCTTGCTCTAAATCCTCCTCTTTTTCTCGCTATCTTTGCTGCGTAACTAGCTGCTGCGACAACTGACGGTTCCTCGATTGCCATTGGAATTAAGTAATCTTTCCCATTGATTAGGAAATTTACTGCAATCCCTATAGGAATTGCTATCGTACCTATGACGTTTTCTATCATATGATTTGCAATTTCAGGCTTTAGTGCTCCAGTATTCTTAATGAGGTTCTCTTCATCAGTCGTTAGATCGGCAAAGTCTTTTACAATTTTTAGTCTTTCTTCTAACGAGAGTTTATAGAATCCTGAAATTTGAGAAGATTTCACCAAATTTTTTCATCACATCAGAATATGGTTTTTTAGACTTCTTAAATTTAAACAATTCTAATTGAGTAATATAACACATAACAAAAACGCGTCTATTTTTTTAGTAGATCAAATACTTAACTCGGTCTTCATTTGTTATTTATGTACTCATTTTCTCTTCTTAAGATATTATTAAATTACTCCATTCCTAAATTAATAATCTTAGGTGGATCTGTTGAAATATTCCATTATTGCTGATGCTTATGAAAATATTGAGTCAACAAGTAAGCGTCTTGAAATGACGAATCATCTAGTTAAACTGATAAAACAAACGCCTAAAGACCTCTTGAGTAAAGTCGCCTATTTAACTCAAGGAAAACTTCATCCCGACTTTGACGGTGTTGAGATTGGTATGGCCGAACAGATGGTTATAATGTGTCTTGTTAAGATTTCGGGAAAAAAGAAGGCTGAATTGATCAAGACTTGGAAGATTATTGGAGATTTAGGTTCAACAGCTGACAAACTTCTGTCTGATCAATATACAATTAAACTTATTACTGGCGTACCATTAACCGTAGAGAAAGTTTACAATACTTTAGATAAAATTGCTCACATTTCAGGAAAAGGAACCGTTAGGATCAAGATAAGACTATTAGCGAATCTCCTAATGGATGCGACTTCAAAAGAAGCAAGATATTTAGTTAGGACTGTTATGGGTAAACTACGCCTCGGTATTGGAGATATGACCTTTCTTGATGCATTGGCTATCGCATATGGTGAAGGTAAATCTTCTCGTGTGGACGTGGAGAGAGCTTACAACATGTCATCTGATTTAGGTCTTGTCTCTGAGACCTTAGCTAATGAAGGCTTAGATGGAATAAGAATATTCAGGATAAGAATCGGTAGACCAATCAGACCCATGCTATGTGGGCGATTGACAACTGCAGATGAAATCTTGAAGAAGCTTGGTGGCAGAGGTTCGGCTGAGTTTAAATATGATGGACTTAGACTTCAGGCTCATATAACTTCTAAAGGGATTTCCCTCTTTTCAAGACGATTAGAAAATATTACATCCCAGTTCCCTGATGTTATAGAGTCTTTGGCTTCAAGTGTCAATGCAGATGAGTTAATTGTTGAGGGAGAATGTGTAGCTATAGACCCAAATACTGATGAACTGTTACCTTTTCAGGTGGTTACACAGAGACGGGGAAGAAAACATGATCTTAAACGGATGATTGAGAAAATTCCTGTAGTTCTAATACTCTTCGACGCTCTATATGTTGATGGAAAAAGTTTAATTGATCATCCATATTTAGAGAGGCGCCGGATTCTTAAGAAAACTGTCAGAGAAACAAACGGTATCAGGGTGACCAATCCGCTTATAATAGATAATCCTGTTGAGTTGGATAAGTTGATAGATACTGCTACAGAGACGGGTTATGAGGGATTAGTAATTAAAGCGATTGGATCCAACTCTATTTATCAAGCTGGAGCGCGAGGTTTCCTGTGGATTAAATATAAAAGAGAGTATCGAAGTGAAATGGCTGATACGGTTGACTTAGTTGTTGTTGGAGCTTTCGCTGGTCGGGGTAGAAGAGCGGGAACATATGGTGCGCTCCTTATGGCATCATATGATGAAGAATTGGACACCTTTAAAACCGTATGTAAACTTGGCACTGGATTTGATGATGTAACATTAGCTAAACTTCCAAAAATTTTTGAAGCAGATAGGATAGACCACGCTCATCCTCGGGTTGAATCGAAGATTGAAGCCGATTTTTGGTTTGTGCCAAGAAAAGTTTTGGAGCTCTTTGGATCTGAATTAACTCTTAGTCCATCACATACTTGTGGGTTGAATATCATTAGGGCTGGCGTTGGACTAGCAATTAGGTTTCCGAGATTCGCTGGGAAATGGCGAGATGATAAAGCATCTGAAGATGCTACTACCGTTAATGAAATTATCAGTATGTATCGATCTCAACTTAAACATGTATGATCTTACCACACATTCTTTACCTGAGAATTCCTTTTCACTTTCTCTCTAAAAAAGAATTGTCCCTTCAGCTTCTTAGGAACCATGAAATAATCAAGAGCATAAGATTAGTGAAGATGTATTTTCCTCATCAAACATGATTTATCATCATTGTGAAATACGTTTTTTTTCTCCTTAAAATGAGATTGACATTTCCTCTTTGTTTAACGTTTCTAATCTTGTATTTCTCTTCTCTCATAGATTATGTATAAAAAGACAAAAAATAGTGATATAGCCGCTAATATTGGAAGGATAGGATAATGAAGTAAATTGAAGTATTCATTCGCCAAAATTTACACCTGGTATCATAAAATGATAACGCATTGATAAAAAAACTTAACGTTTTTATTCTTCAGCTAAGGACCACAATCCCTTTAGACAGTGAAATCTCTTCTTTTTATCTGCTACTAAGATGGCTGTAAGATGCCGCGTTGTGAGAGTAGTACTGTTCACTTTTTTCAATTTATTCCGGATCTGAGTAATAGATATCTGTTTCTCTTTGGAGAGAATTTCGGATGTAATCTTTCGAATGTTTTCCAGTTCTTCTATAGAAAGAATCCTTTTTATTCTTGGACTTTCACGAAGTTTCATCATCAGGGACTCAAATTCTTTTTCATTCTTCACTATAACAACGTACTTTTCAAGAGCATCCGCTAACTTTTGGGCAATTAAATGCTTACATAAGAAGATTTCCTGTCCAATAACTCTGAAGTAAAAATCATTACACGAACAGAAATTTACTGATGGAAGGATTTGGTAAATATTACCTTTACCGATTACAATCCATACTTGTTTTTCACTAGGTTTAAAGATATACTTCTTAACTTTTCTATCTAAAATCGTTTGATAGGCTTTCTCAAATCGTGTTCCAAAAGTTTTCATCATCCTTTTTTTCTGTTTTTCTGTAATATTTTTTGTCTTTGTTACTTTACGATATATTTCTTGGAAGACTTTTTTTTCACTTTTTACCGTCAATAAAATCATAACCCACTTTTCAAGGATTTGTAGTATCTAAATATGTCTGTACCTGTTTTGTTGTACCAAGATATGTCCCATCTAAGAGATATACTTCACAAACATCTATATTCACACTCTCTGAACCCAAAAAATGGCCAACAAGTCGCTTCTGAAACCTGTTTAACGAAATGCCACCTATCAGATCGTTGAAGGTGGGCATGATTATTAAATGAGGATCATTTAGCTGAATTCCTCTTTTTTTAAGGGTTTCTTCCGGGTTTTCTCCTATCTTTACCTTTAAATATTTTAGGTATGCCTTAGCTAATTTTTGACTATCACATCTACCTTTTATCCAGACCTGCTTTATCAACCAGGTCCCAAGTTTATCTCTAAACCAAATTACTGGATGAACATGTCCCATAACTAAGAGTTCACAAGTTAAAACTTCAGGTGCGGGCCAGTCATGACCGTGAAAGAGTCCAATCTTACGCTTTTTTCCAACAACCAGTCCTGTAGACCAGAGATTTTTTACTGAAGAAGGAATTAAAGACTCTAAACCCACATCATGATTTCCAGCAATCACCGAGAGATCCTTTACCACATTTTGAATATTCTCAAAAAAATCGGGGACAGCCCCCCACTCTTCAAGACTTATCCTTGGAATCACATGCTTTACGTCCCCCAGAAAGATTATCCGATTTGGATCACACTTATTAACTATCTTAAGCAATTCATTACTTATTCTCCAAGCTTGAGATGGGATATGGATGCCTTTTTCCATTAAACTTATCTCCCAACCTATATGAAGGTCTCCTACTACTAAGATGCGTTCAGTCTTAGTTTCTATGAGGAGACTTGGATTGGGGACGACGGGAACAACCCTCTTTATTGACATTCTAAGCAGTTATATGCGTTAGAACTGATGTATATTAAAGAACTGTGAGAACTCGAAACATCTTCTATCTTACTTTTTTAAACGGAGTAATAATCTCTCCTTTAAGATATGGAACTAATTTATACTTGTTCTGTTTACAACAAAATCGGACGTCTTCTTCTAATCCTATGCTCTTAAGATATTGTGCATGGTGTCCTTGAAATATACTGTTGATCAATGAATCATAAACCTGTTGAAAAGTTAGTAATGAAGCAAACGCTGCATCTGATGCGTCAATTTTATGTAAAGTAAATCGTTCAAGCATAGCTCCTGCACAAAGGTAGTCCTCCAGAGAAAACTTTCCTTGTTTCCCTGATAATACTAAAGATAGTCCACAATTTTCTCTCTTAGCACTTTTTAAAGCCGTGTCGGTCACGGCATTAATATTTAGAAACGCTCCTATAAATACAAACTTTGCTCCTTTGCTATTACATAATGTTTTTGTACCATTTGTAGTTGTTAGAATAATATTTTTTCCATCTACTTCTGTGGGGTGAAATTCTAGTGGCGAATTCCCAAAATAGAAACCTCTAGGTTTTATCCCTTTTCGCTCCCCAGCTAATACAGTATAAGGATACTGCTGATGAATTTTTCGTGCTTCCTCAACTGTTTTTACGGGAATTATCCCTTTTGCACCATTAGCTAAGGCAGTAATAATGGTGGACGTACACCTCAAAACATCTATAACGATTATTACATCTTTTCTTTTAACGGCTTTTTCTGCATCTTTTGCGGTAAATTCTAAATTAATTTTAATCAAAGAAAAAACTTCCCGCGATTTTTATACATTTTCTCTCTTTTTAGCCTTAAATTCACGTAATATTATTTTAGATAGTTAAATTACTTTTTTCATAAAAGTTTTTGAATAATAACTCCTTATTCATTCTACTTTAAGGAAAGTAACTAATGTTTCTTCTTACTTTTTATGACATATCTTACATTAATCTTTACTTGAAACCGAAACGTTTATCCTCATCTTATTCAATCAAATAACTTGGCTTACCGGTCATAGTAGGGCGGGAGACACCCGTACCCTTTCCGAACACGGAAGTTAAGCCGTCCTACGTTTAAGTGTTAGTACAGAGCGAGAGCCTGTGCGAAGCTAGAATTCTGGTAAGCCATCTTCTTTCTTATTTAATCTTAGATATCTCAAATGAAAATTACACCTAGAGATCTTATCACGTTACATGTATCCTATCCTATCCTATCTTGTTCTTCCGTTGTTAGTTTAGAGTATTCAGATTCTCCTCAAATATTTACTTTCCAAACCCGTTTGATAGGGATATTCTATTTTTTAACGTAATACTTAAAATAAAACAACGTATATTTCTCGAAAAGAAAAAGATTCTATTATATAAAACTGTGGATTAGAATAACTTAATGTTTATAACCAACTTATTAGAGTCATTTGATAATCAGGAGATTTAAAAGATTGATTGCTTCTCTATTCGGTCAAGAGGGAGATATACTAAACTCTATTTTTCAAATTGTGTACTTGCTCTCTTTTTTTCTCTTCATGTTTTATGG
>JAUWJG010000046.1 GCA_030607815.1 Candidatus Bathyarchaeota archaeon | reverse complement strand
TTTAATCTTGGAAAGTAGTAACCAAACAGTTTTTGATGTTTTTAAAAATAATAGACGATAAATATGTAGATTATGTAATAAATATTTAAGCGGGTATTGAGATTTTCCATGGGTTAAACTAGGTGAACAAGAATCACCTTAAAAGGCGTCTTCTCTAATAATTGTTAAGTTATATACATCTTTCTTCACTTTACCTCAAGAGATATACTGTGACTTCTTGCCCCTCTTCGATAACATCTAAGTTTATTGGTAAAACTAAATAACCGTTTGCATTAGACATACTTGTAATTGCTCCGGATGTCTTGAAGACGGGCTGCGCTATACCATCACTTACATTAACAGGTAAGAATTGTAACCTTCCTGAGGTTGAAACGACTCTCTGAGACAGTTTAGCTTTTATACGTCTCATCTCATGGGGAGGGAGCCGTGCAATTAAACGAACTGCGGGTTTTAAGAAATGATAGGAATTACTTAAACAGGAAGTAGGATAACCAGGCATACCAAAAATCGGCGTCTCATCAATTATACCGAAGAGAGTTGGTTTACCTGGCTTCACCTGAACACCGTGGAAAATAATTTTTCCCATCTCCTCCACAACGTGAGATAGTAAGTCCCGTTCACCCACAGAACTGCCTCCAGAAATCACAATCAGCTCGTAATCTAAAGAGTTCGCTATTACCGATTTGATTTCTTCATGATTATCCTTAACGGGGCTGTGAGGTACAGGGATGGCTCCGTTCTCTTTAAGAATGGCAGAGATTGTGTATGAGTTTACATCGTAGATCTGTCCAGATTCAAGCTTAGAGCCAATCTTACGAACCTCGCTACCAGTAGAAATAACAATCACTTGGGGTTTAGCGTAAACCTCAATATGTGTGTAACCTAGTGCAGCTAAAACACCAATTTTAGCGGGGATTAGAAGATCATTCTTCTTCAGAACCATAGTTCCTTTCTCTATATCCTCTCCTTTTGGAGAAATGTTTGAGCCAGGATAAACTGGACGAAAAATGTTCACTACACCCCCTTGAAAAGAAGTATATTCAACCATCACAACAGCGTCTGCATTTTTAGGAAGAGGGCTACCCGTTGCTACTTGAATACATTCCTTAGATTTGAGACTGCGGTCGGTGGAGTCTCCTGCATGTATTTTATCTACAAGTTTAAGTCGTTTAGGTTCGGTTGTTGAAGCATGAAATGTCTCCTTAGCTTTTACTGCATAGCCATCCATTGCAGCTCTACGGAATGGAGGAACCGAAATATCAGCAAGTAAGTCTTTAGCGAGTAATCGATCATGCGCGGTCTCTATTGGAATTGACTCTATGCGGTCTATTGGCCTAAGAGTTTTCTGAATAATGGTTAATGCTTTCTCATAGGATGTAAGTAATTTGAAGGGGGTCATCGCACTCATCGGTTTACCTCCCATAGAATGTGCCCGATTCCAGGTAAAATAAGTTGTGTTAGAGCAAGTTCCATCGCTTTTGTGGATCCTGGAATACAGAAAATGATCTTTGTCCCAATGATTCCTGCTGTAGCACGACTAATCATGGCAGCTTCACCCACGTCTCTATAACTGAGATTTCGAAAGAGTTCACCGAAACCGTTTAAAGTCTTTTCGAATAAGGGAGAGAGGGTGTCAACGGTCACATCGCGAGAGCTTATGCCCGTTCCGCCACTAGTTATAACAACATCAATCTCATCATTTTTTAGGAATTTTTTAACAGTATCTATGATTGATTGAGGATCATTTTTGACAATCTTATATTCGATAACCTTATGGTTTTGCTTAGTCAAAAGGTCACGTGCCATCCTTCCTGATTCATCTCTCTTTTCATCACGTGAATCACTCGTAATTAGGAGGGAAAATCCGGCTTGAATACGTCTTTTCCTGTCATGGTTATGGTAAGTCACTCCCTTTTCACCTTTTTTATGATTTTTATACCCTCAATCCTTGTGTTTTGATACTGCCCTTTTCCATCTTTTTCTATATACTTTACCATATCCCAAATAGTAAGGAGGGCGGTGGATACACCCATAAGCGCCTCCATTTCAACACCCGTCCTATAGGTTGCATTAACTATACAACGTACTTTAACTCCGTCATCGATGAGATGGAAAAATAAGTTTACACTTGTGATTGGGATTTGGTGACATAGAGGGAGCAGTTCATGTGTTTTCTTAGCTGCAAGAATACCTGCGATCTCAGCAGTCGCTAACACATTCCCCTTTTTAACCATTCCTTTTTTTAATGCATCCATAGTCTCGGAAGAGAGACAAATTGTACCCTCAGCCTCTGTCATTCTGAAAATCATAGATTTTGATGAAATATCTACCATATTAACGAATTTGTGTATGGTTCCATTTTTTGGGGTCATATCTTTCACATTTTAATTAAGAATTTGATCGCTTGAGAAAGTTAACAGTGAGATCTTTACTCCTTCCAGTAAGGTGCTCTCAATGAAATTGCGAGTTTGAATGCTTCTCTCAACGCTTCATCATCTTCACCTGCTCGAATAATGGGTAGGAGATCCACCAAGTTATCGTTCTTTAAAAGACATGGTTTTAATTTACCGTCTGATGTAACCCTGATTCGTGTACAATTCTGGCAGAAAACTGAGTTGTGTATTGGTTTTACAACTTCAACTATAGCTAGTTTCCCATTTTGTTCAAGGTGATATTGTTTTCTACTATGCATCGAACGTTTATGAATTTTTACAGCATTCTCTTCAAGCCATTTCTCCACTTCAGAAAGATCATAATAATATTGATTCCAATACTGTTTAGATACTTCTTGAATAGGTTGAAACTCGATTAATTGAAGGATAAAACCACATTCTCTTGAAAACTCGATCATTTTATGAATCTCATCAACGTTTAACCCGTTCAGAACGACCATATTAATCTTAACTGGTTCAAGGTGATGCTTAATTGCTGCTTCAATCCCATCTTTTACATTAGAGAGTGAATTACATCCAGAGATTTTTTGATAAATTTGGGGAGTAATCGAGTGTAGACTAATGTTCACCCGTTTCAGTCCTGCATTGTGAAGATCTTCTGCGTATTCAGCTAAATGTATACCATTAGTTGTCATAGAAACTTCACGAGCGTATGGTACAATTTTAGCAACTATTTGAACGACATCCGAACGGAGTAATGGTTCTCCACCTGTAATCTTAACTTTTCGCATACCTTGCTCGCAAGCTATTCGGGCAATTCGCACTATCTCTTCAACACTCATTTCTTGGCTGGGTGAGAACTCACCCTCACGGTGACAAAAGAAGCAGTTTAAAGCACATCTCTGTGTAATGCTAAGTCGAATATTATTTAAACGTCTGCCATATGGATCGCAAATCGTGTTTAAGATGGGAGATTCCTTAGTAAATTCCATGCTGTTAACCCTAATATCGATATGTTTAGAAAAGGATATCGATATATAAAATTTTATTATGTTTGAAATCACGTGAAAGTAAAGTTTTAATCTTCTGCGAACCCTATTGAATTTGATGTTTGAATGGATGAAGTTAAAATTAGAGATGTCATGATAAAGAAGGTATACACAATTGGCCCAGAAGAGAAAATAGCATTAGCACGATTAAAGATGTTAAGATATGGAGTCGGCGCATTGCCTGTTGTTAAAGAGGATAACATGTTAATGGGAATGCTAACTTTGAGAGACATAAGCTTATCAGGAACGAATATTGGTAACCTTCAAGTTAAGGATTTGATGACTAAAAATAATTTAATCACAGGTACAGAATCAACGAAATTAATAGAAATAATTGACATGATGAGTAAAACTGGAATCCAACGTATCCCCATAATTGATGCTGTAGGAAAACTGATTGGATTGATGACACAAAGTGTTCTAATTCGATCCTTTAGGCTTCTAGTGAAATAAAATTAGAGAGCTTCCTTGTCGGTAAAAAGATTCAACAATACATTTTTCTTAGTGAGAGTAACATGATTGACACGCATTGTCATCTTGAGCAATCGGATTATAATAAAGATAGGGATATTGTAATCGAACGATGTAAACATCAATTGCAGGCAATAATTATTTCTTGTTCTAATCTTAAACATTTTAACACAACCATGCAACTTGTCAGGCAACACAGAGGCTTTGTTTTTGCAGCTACAAGTGTGCATCCTCAATATGTTAAAGAATACGATGAGAAAGATTTAATAAAATATTTTGAGATGATACGGTCTAATAAAGATAATATTGTTGCTATTGGCGAGACGGGTCTGGATTATAATTGGATAAAAGAAACTGAGTGGCAGGAGAAACAGAAGCAATTATTTATCAAATTTATCGCTTTAGCAAATCAACTTTTATTACCTTTGGTTATTCATAGTCGTGATGCTGTTGAAACTGTTGTTGATATTTTAGAGAAATATAAAACGAAATCTGTGCAAATGCACATGTTTACAAAACGTTCATTGTTGAAAAGAGTCATCGATAATGGGTGGTTTATTTCTGTAAATACTTTATTACTTAGAAGCAAAAATGTAAAAAAGATTGTACGTGACTGCCCGCTGGAACAGTTGATGTTAGAAACAGATTCACCGTGGCTAGGGATTGACAAAGATGGAAAAATAAAACCGAAATATAAAGTGAGGAATGAGCCTATTGCAGTTAGACTTGTAGCAGAGAAAATTGCGCAAATAAAGAAAATTAATATAGAAAACGTTGACAGACAGACAACAGAAAATGCGATTAATTTTTTTGATTTAAAGTTTAAAGTTTAATTATCCAAAATTATTTTTCAAAAAGCACATGAATAATTCTATAACTTTTTGAATCTTTATTGAAGGCATTTTCTAAATTTTTCAATTGTTTCAACAGTCCAGATTTCCAGGGTCAAATCCTATCCAGTATTATAGATGCTTTGTTAAATTTGATTTTTAACTTTATATTTTCTAAACTATTAATATTTTATAAACCATTTTTTTCTTCTATATATGATCTTAGGAATTTAGAAGTTAGTTTTCTTTCGATTTTTATCTTATAAGATATTTATAAGATTTTTTCTCAAAAGATAACTCAAATTTATCTCTTATGATTTAATTTGAATCGCATGTTTTGTAATTTCTAAAGAACATGCACTATACTTTGTACAATACTCTTCACATTTATCTGCCCAAGATCTATCCTCATAGGAGAGATCACAAACCTCGCATATGTAGAGTCGTTCTTGATTTTTGGATATTTCACGAACCATAATATCTCCTATTTGAAATTACTACAAGAATCAATTTAATAAGGTTAATGAGGTAAAACATCATTCGAAATTAACTATTACGCCTCTTCTAGGTTTGGGACCAACATTTATATCTTCATTACTCACGAATGAAAATAATTAGTCAATGAAGTTTCTAACTTTATATTTTCTAAACTATTAATATTTTATAAACCATTTTTTTCTTCTATATATTCTATTATAAAGTTATAATCTTAGAATTTGGTTTTTCGATGTTTATATTTAACTTAGAAAGTATAAACTGAGAGCGTTCAAGGTATCATTGCTTAAAACTTGATAAAAAAAAATAAAAAAAACTTAGAAGATTTAGAAATCATATAAATGATTTCTGAGAAACCTGATACTTATTTCTAATATCTCCTAGATTCTCTTCTCGGTGGTCTATGTTTTTGATAGCATTCTCTACAGTAGACTGGCCTTCCTTCTGTTGGTTTGAATGGTACTTCACATTCATTTCCACAATCTGCACAAGTTGCCTTATGCATTGTTCTTGGCCGGTCATAGTTTCTATAACCCATTTTTCTTCACTTCTTTTCTGTTTATTATACATCAAGTCGCAAAAAATGATGTGTGTAAGTGAAAATAAACAACTTCAAATTAAACTTATAGTTTTTTTCTTACTAAAACGGGTTATTCTGAAGTTTAAAGCCCGTTCACAATTACATATTGACGTTTTCTGTTCTAAATATACCCTGCTGAGATAATTAAATTAAGATTCAATTAGAATAATCGCAGACGTCCTCATCTAAGAAATTATACCAGATGTGCTCAGAATACCTCATAAAGGTTGTGTAGTAGTGTTGATGCGGCAGCCGCAAACAACCCCGCATAAAAAATGATAAACAAGCCTAAACCTTAACCGCCTCGGAAGAAACATCCCCAGACTCAACAACAGTTAAAACCCCCTTCCTACCAAGCCTCAACTGAGGCTCCCCCCGATACCGAAAAATGTAACAGTTCTTAACCGAAACCACATCCCCAACATGAACTTTATCAATCTGATTATTCCACAAACTAAGCCTCACCGACCCGGTCTCATCACTAATCTTAATATTCGAAACAGAAGCCATAGTCCCAAAACGCGTATGAACCTGAATAGCAGCCGGAACCTCAACAACCTTCGCAGTGAGATCAATCCTCCTCATCCCATAACTTAACTGAGAAATCTTCTTCGGTTTACCCTCAAGCCTCTTCTTTTCATAATGTGAAGGAGGAAAATGTTGAATCTGATTCTTCACATACTCAGGATTCTTCAAAATCTGCAAATTAATCGGAAACTGAGCAACCACCTTATCACCCTTAGTTATAAGAAACGTAGCAGAATCCTTCTTAACCTCCCTACAAGTAACTAAAAGATCCCCAAGTTGAGCAGGCTCACTCCGCCACGCCTCAACAAAAACTTCAATCAGCTTCTTCGGATCTAAATCATGCTTCCCCGCAATCAAAACAATAGACTCAAGAAAATCAACATATAAAACAGTCCTACGGC
>JAUWJG010000009.1 GCA_030607815.1 Candidatus Bathyarchaeota archaeon | reverse complement strand
TTTCGTAAACGCATAAGCTCCAATGTTATAAGATTGGCATATTTCTTTTGTCAACTTTAGTAAGGCTTCTGGATCATTTTTTTGTTCCTCCAATTCAATCAACGTAAGATGTCCTCCAGTTAAAAGGTGATCAAAGGAATTTTCAATATCCATTCGATTTTTCAAGGAAATCTCTGTTTCTAACGGTATTGTTGTGAGTGCTGTATAATATGGCGATTTTTTAGTTCCTTGAACAAAAACTCTTTTCCATCCATATTTCTCTATATCTAATTTTGCAAGGCGTTGCGTTGCTATATTATCTGTACTTTGCGATATGGCTATTCGGAATCCTGATTCTAATGAAAGTTCCTTGACTTGTGATACCATATGATTTACAAGTCTTAAAGCAAAATCAATCGCTCCTCTATCCTTATGCATTTGTTCTCCTACCATTGTTGTAGTTGCCTCATTTAATCCTACAAATTCTACTAATAACGGCGCATTCTGTATCCTAAAATATGTGTCTCCAGCCACTTTATGAGTTAATATTGGTAACAGTTCTCCCTTCATTCGTTTCTCAATCTCTTGATACTTTATCTTTAAAGCATCTACAGCTAGGACTAAATATTCGTCAACGCTCTTAAAGAATAGATTCCTTCTCCCTTTTGCTTCATAAGCAAGTCTTGGAAGGTTGATAATCACACTGCCTAAATTTCCCGTTCTTATAGTGTCAAGTTCTAAATCAGTAGTCCAATCCGATGAAAGTCTTTTTCCCGAAGCAGAATAGACCGCGTCTTTCTGCCAACTAGGAAAAAGATTAGCGAAATAGGGTGTACCACGTTTACTTGCTAGTTTATGTGCTTCCAGAACTAACTTTTCAATTTCCGAATCATTTAGATCTCTTTGTGTTATGTTGAAGATGAGATGCGGACTGATTATTGGTTTATGATCTACATCTTCGAAACTCAAGTCGATAAGTGTAGATATTATTCTCAAGTTTTCATCGAAATAATCTCCGTAATATGCTCCTTTTTTGTTGGAAGCTTTTTGCACTTTTGTTCTCTCCAAAGCTTCTGGAACTCTAAAATCGATTCCTAAAGAAACTTTGGATGATATTTGACTTAGATTAAAAAGAAAATGTTGTAGAGCTTTTTTAACATCTTCTTTTGGAACATTCTTTATGAAAGGTGCAAGGAAGAGATTGAAGTGGTTAAAAACTTGTTCTCCGCTAAGTTCCCTATTTGTAGTATTTATCACCGATGTGACAACAGTAAGAGCAGCTTCAAATGATTTTGGGGAACCGAAAGATGTTCTTATATCCATTCTATTGTTAGATCTCAATCCTTTCCATAAGAATTCACGTAGGTCATGTACGAACTCATCTGGTTTAAGCACCCACATACTTGCATCTTTTACATGTAAAAATCCTGATAGGTGGGCATCTGCTACCTTCCTTGGAAGTACATTGAGAAGAACATATTCTTCCATAACATCTCCACCCATAAGACAGTTTATCTCTTCCACATCTATTCCAGATCTTTCAGCTTTCTCAATACGTTGAGTTATATCATAAACAGGTAATCCCAACCTCGTAAGTTTATGTCTATATTCATGAAAACCCTTCTCAATTAAAATCGCATTAACAAATTCCCGGATCAATGGTGCTGTAAGGTAGAGGGTATCTAGCTTTAGAAGTCGCTCTTCTGTCTCTTCTGCAACTTTTTGAGCAAGTTTTAACGGTACATTTGCTTCCTTTTTTAAAGCTTTAACGATCAAATTCTTATCAAATTTTTCCATCGCCAATCGGGAAGTGCGAACAAAAAGCTTTTTTTTCCCCCTCAAAGATTGTTCCTCTACTCCTTTAGAGAAACCAATAGTCATATTTCCGAGAGAAGAAAGTCTATATTTTTTCGTTTTATCATCAGTGTATATCAATTTCGCTTGAACAAGTTTTCTTAAATGATAAGCAAACTTACCCGCATCCCTACTTGGATTAAGTCCCAGTTCCTTCATAATATTACTGTAGCCTAAAATTTTTCGTGTATATATCAATCCTAGAATTTGAAGGCGAAGCGGTGCTGCAACAGCATCAAATACTTTTATACTTTCTTTACTTTTTCGGGACATACAATATGACCACCATTTAAAAAATAATTATATCATAACTTTTTCTGTTTAAAATAATAGATTAACATAAATTAATAAAATTGATAATTTAATAAATCTATGTTTAAATAAAAAAGTTAAAAAACGATACTGGACCCCTAACTCATAAAAATCTTTTAAAAAAAGCTTATTTTACTAAAACGAACAATTAACCATCTGAAAACTTTTACAACTTTGGTTATTCACCCCTTTACTATCAGAGAAACTCTTAAAAAAAATCCTATTAATTCTAGGTTTTAATTTCTATTTCTCTTTCATGTTTAACCAGATTTAAGATAAGTAACTTGCTAACTGGGGTATAAGTTCCTTAGAAAAATCTTGGGATACTTAAAACATAAAAAAAATTCTTTACAAACGTCTTACTAGCTTTTTACATTTTTCATTTTCTTCTTCAAGAGAATTCTATTTATACCAATAATCATTGCGTTGACGCTAGCTTTTACAATATCTTCATTGGCAGATCTAGCTGAAAACGTGTTCCCTATGTTATCCTCAACTTTTACTATGACCTCGGCGACAGCGTTAGAACCCCCCGTTAAAGCTTCTAAACGATATTCTTTCAACTGTACATTTACCAGATTACTTGTAATCTTCTGAATAGCTCTGACCGCAGCATCGACAGGACCAACCCCAGTCTCCGCCGCGGAGAATTCTTTTCCATTGAGCCTGATTCTGACTGATGCAGTAGACGTCATGTTTGTTCCTGTCATAACTGAAAGTTCAATAAGTTCAATTAATTTCTTATCATCAATGTTTTGACCTGTAAAGTCTTTCCCTATCTTCATTAACTCTGCATCAGTAACAACCTTGCCTTTATCTCCAAGCGCTCTAACTTGACGAACTATCTCTCCAAGTTGCTCATCTGTTGGATATAGCCCTAAACTCTCTAACTCAGCCTTGATTCCATGCTTTCCAGAATACTTTCCAGGAATAATTTTTCTAATTTGTCCTACAAGTTCAGGGGAGAAAGGCTCATATGTAAGAGGTGAAGCAAGCACCCCGTGAGTGTGTATTCCAACTTCATGTGCAAAAGCGTTATCACCAACTATGGCCTTATTTAGTGGGATGGGTACCTTAGTAAGTTTTGAAACAAGTTGAGATGTTCTGTAAAGACTCTCCGTTTTTATGTTTGTCTCTTTATTATATAACATTTTTAAAGCAAGCACAACTTCTTCAAGAGAAGCGTTTCCTGCTCTTTCACCTAATCCATTAATAGTTACATGAACTTGTTCAGCTCCCGCCTCGACACCGGCTATGGAGTTAGCGACGGCCATGCCGAAGTCATTATGACAGTGAACGCTAATAGGTACTCTAACTACTGATTTGATTTCCGTAACGAGTTTATACATTTTGCTGGGAGTCATCACCCCCACTGTATCTGGTATATTGATTCGTCTTATTCCCGCTTCAGAGATTATCTTAAAGAAGTCTTTTAAAAAATTTAGATCAGTCCGTGTAGCATCTTCCGCTGAGAATTCTACAATTAAACCATGGCTTTTTGCGTAATCAATTATTTCAAGAGACTTTTGAATTACATGTTCCCTTGACATTTTTAATTTATGTTTAAGATGTAGATCTGACGTAGCTATAAAGAGATGAATGTGTTTTACGTTACTCTTTATTATCGCATCCACATCTTCTTTTACAATTCTACCTAAAGCATAGATCTCCGCCCTCAACCCTTCTTCGATGATACTTCTTGCACTCTTCATTTCCCCTTTAGAAGTAATTGGGGTACCGACTTCAATAGCTTCTACTCCAAGTCTATCTAAATGTCTAGCAATGATCAGCTTATCCTCTGGCGTAAGAGCGACACCAGGAGTTCCCTCACCATCCCTCAAAGTTGTATCGAAGACTCTTATCTTTTCCATTTAATCACTTCTTTATAATATTCTATCCGCCACAGCTTTCCCAAACACATCCGTTTTTACATTTCCACCCAAATCTTGAGTTAACACATTCGCTTTAAACGTCTCAATAACCGCCTTCTCAATGGCCATAGCTGCTTTCTTACTTTTTAGATCAGAATACTTATCCCCAAGCCAATCTAACATTAACTTTGAAGCCAATATCATAGATGTTGGATTGGCAATATTTTTCCCTGCATATTTAGGTGCTGATCCGTGCACCGGTTCAAATAAAGCAAAATCGTTACCGATATTTGCCCCCGGAGCTACTCCAAGACCTCCAACTAAAATTGATGCTTCATCAGAGAGGATATCCCCAAACATGTTTGTTGTAACTAATACATCAAACTCCTGAGGTCTTTTAATCAATTGCATGGCTGCATTATCAACATATAGTTCATCTAGATGAATCTCCGGATAATCTTTAGCGACGGCTTTACAAGTTTTGGAAAAGAGACCATCTGTCTTTTTCATCACATTTGCTTTATGAACCGCTGTTACTCTCATAAATTTTCTTCGATTTTCTGCTACTTTAAACGCATATCGGGCGATTCTCTCACTGGCTTTTTTTGTTATAATCCGCAAACAAATTGCTGTTTCAGCATTTACATCAAATTCTATACCTCTATAAACTCCTTCTGTGTTTTCTCTAACTATTATCATGTCTATGTCTTGTCTAAAACATGGAACATTCGGATAAACTTTGATAGGACGAATATTTGCATAAAGATCGAAGAGTATCCTTAATCTAACGATGACATCTGCAGCTGTTTCACCGACAGGACCCTTTAGACAAGCATCTGAATCTTTGATAATATTGATTGTCTCTTCAGGTAGGGCTACTCCTTTCTTTTCAAGACACGCATCTCCTGCATCTACATTAATCATGTCAAGGTTAATGTTATATCGCTCTTGGATTGTATCTAAAACTTGTAACGTTGCTTTTGTTAACTCTGGTCCAATTCCATCTCCCGATATTAAAGCTATTTTATATGTTGTCAACTCTTTCTCCTTTCCCGAATAAATTTAACCAATCCCACTTCCATAATTTCTAAAAGAAAGTCAGGCACTGGATTAACATTAAACTCAACATCTCTTGAGATATTTTTTATCAATCCAGTTTTCGGATTAATGTACAGTTCGTCACCCTCTAATATTTTCATAACTACTTCACCACATTCAAGAACTGGAAGACCAACGTTTATAGCATTCCTATAGAAGATCCTTGCAAATGAGTGAGCGAGAATACACTTAACCCCTGCATATTTTAAAGCGATTGGAGCCTGTTCTCGACTGGAACCACATCCAAAGTTTTTTTCCGCCACTATTATCTTTCTTTCTTTAACTTTTTTATGAAACTCTAAATCAAGACCTTCCATAGCATGTTTTGCTAGTTCTTCTGAATTTGTTAATACAAGAAACTGTCCTGGAATAATAACGTCTGTATTTATATCACTTCCATATTTCAAGACTTTTCCACAGATCTCCATTTTTATCCCCCCCTCTATCTCGGAACACTGATTCTCCCTGTCAACGCAGAAGACGCCACGGTTGCTGGAGAAGCAAGATAAATTTTCGCTTTAGGATGACCCATTCTGCCAACGAAATTTCTATTAGTTGTACTAATACACACTTCTTCCGCAGCCAATAGACCTAGATGACCGCCATAACATGGACCGCAGCAAGGATTACAGATAAGCGCTCCTGCTTTAATGAAAGTTTCAAGTAAACCTTCGTTCATTGCATCCATGTACACTTTTTGAGAGGCAGGAATTATAAGCACTCTGACTCCCTCTTTCACCCTCTTATTACGAAAGATTTGGGCTGCGAGCCTCAGATCTTCAAGTCGACCATTTGTGCAAGAACCAATTACCGCTTGATCGATTTCAACCTTATCCACTTCAGAAACGGGTTTCACATTATCAACAGTAAAAGGGCAGGCTACCATCGGTTCCACTTCAGAAGCATCATAATATACCGTTTTATAATATTTTGCGTCTACATCATCTTTAATAAAATTAGGTGATGTAAACCCTCTTTCTTTGAGATATAGCGCGGTCTTATCATCTGGCTCTATTATTCCATTTTTCGCTCCCATTTCAACGACCATGTTACATAGAGTCATTCTTCCATCAACACTTATGTCCTTAATCGTTTCACCAGAAAATTTAATGCCCATGTAGGTTGCACCATCAGCTCTAAATTGGCCAATAATGTACAGAATTATGTCTTTTGGTGCACTTGGTTGTTTAAGTTTTCCTTCTATAACAATATTGATCGTTTTAGGCACCTTAAACCAGAGTTTTCCAGTTAGGAAAACAGAGGCAACTTCAGTAGACCCAATTCCTGTAGCAAATGATCCTATAGCCCCATATGTACATGTGTGGGAGTCACCACCGACTATAACTTCGCCTGGCTTGACATGATTCTCCATCATAATTTGATGGCATACTCCTCCTCTTCCCACATCATAAAAATGTTTAATTTTTTGTTCCCTTACAAACTTTCTTAACAACATATGAAGTTCTGCAGATCTATCTCTATTTGCAGGAACTAAATGATCTAAGACCAGAATAATTCTTTCTTTATCCCAAACTTTTTTCCCACCCATTTCTTTAAAAGCTTTAACTGCTAAGGGTGCGGTTATATCATTAGCCATAACTTTGTCAATATTTGCTTCTATTATTTCACCGGGATTCACATCTCTTCTATCTGAAGCCTTAGCTAGAATCTTTTCAATAATGTTCATAGGTTTTTTTCTCTTTAAGTCTTTTATTTTTTATTTTCCCCTATTCCACGTTTTAACGCTGTAACACCGGTACGGGCAAGTTCTTTAATACCAAAAGGACGTGACAACTCTATGAAAGCATCAATTTTATTTGATTCACCTGTCATTTCCACTATGAGGGATTCAGGAGAAACATCTATTATGTGACCTCTGAATATGTCTACATACTGGATGATGTCAGATCTAGTTTTACTATCCACTGTAAATATTTTTATTAGAGCTATCTCTCGCATGACAGTATTCTTCTTATTTAAAACGGTGACCTTAATAACTTCCATTAGCTTATTCGTCTGTTTCGTCAACTGTTCCATCATGTTTTCATTTCCCTTAACTGTTATTGTCATTCTTGCAAAATCTTCATTTTCTGTTGGACCAACAGTTAAGCTCTCAATGTTAAAGCTTCTCCGCCTAAACATATTTGATATCTTATACAATACACCCGGTTTATTCTCAACGATAAATGCTAGAATATACGTTTGATAAATTGTCATGTTTTTTTTCACCCACATTATTGTTTAATCAATTTAAATAATAACCCTTTTTTCGCTCTCATTTTTTCTTTTCAGCGCTCCATATCACATCACGTAAACCAGCACCTGCAGGAACCATAGGCCAAACATCTTCTTCTGGGGAAATTGGTACATCGATAACTGTTGTGACGTCATTATTCAACCCTTCTTTTACTGCATTTACAAACTCTTTTACTGAACCAACTCGAACACCATTTACCCCATACGCCTCAGCTAGCTTAACGAAGTCTGGGGAATCTTTTAGCTCTGATGAAGCATATCTCCTTCCATAGAACAGCCTTTGCCATTGGGCTACCATCCCCAGCATAGAATTGTTCAATATTATTACAATGACCGGGATATCCTCTAACACCGATGTAGCCAATTCCTGCTCTGTCATTCTAAAACTTCCATCCCCATCAATGTTAATTACCGGGACATCCGGACGTGCTACTTTCGCTCCTAAAGCAGCTGGAAGACCAAAACCCATAGTCCCTAAACCTCCTGATGTTATAAACGTTCGTGGTTCAACAGCTTTAAAATAAAGTGCTGCCCACATCTGGCACTGTCCCACCCCTGTAGCGACTATTGTATTATTTGGTACCAATTTCCTCAATTCAACCATAAGTTTTGGAGGTTTTAACCCGCCTTCCTTAATCAATAAATCTTTATATCGTTCTTTAAATTGTTGGATTCTATCAAACCACACCGATCTCTCTTTTCTAATCATTTTTTGTGTTATTTGCTTACAGATCTCTATTAGCGTTCTCTTTGCATCTGCAACAATAGAAAGATCTACCTTGAAATTTTTTCCAATTTCTGCAGCATCGATATCTATATGAATAATTTTCGCGTCTGGACAAAAATCATCTAATGTACCTGTAGTTCGATCAGAGAACCGGGCTCCAACGTTTAATAAAACATCCGTTTCATGAAGTAGTTTATTTGCTACAATGGTACCATGCATTCCTAGTAATCCAAGTGATAAAGAGTGATTCTCCGGAATAACACCTTTACCCATAAGTGTCGTGGTAATGGGCATCAATATAGCTTCTGCTAGTTTTACGGCTTCGTGAGATGCATTTGAAGCAATTACTCCTCCACCAGCTAACATAATAGGGCGTTCAGCATTGCAAAGAAGTTCCACAGCTCTTCTTATTTGAACCGGATCCGGGATATATATAGGGTTATATCCTCTGATTTTTACAGGGGATGAAAAATCCATTTCTGCAGATTCCTTTTGCGTATTTTTCGGAAGATCTATTACCACTGGGCCCAGTCGTCCCGTGGAAGCGATATAAAACGCTTCTTTGAATACTGATGGAATCTCCTTTGCTTTTTTCACTTGAAAATTTTGTTTGGTGATGGGCATCGTTATCCCTATAATATCTGCTTCTTGAAAAGCATCTCTTCCAATCAGATAAGATGAGTTAACAGCTTGTGAATTAACTTGGCCTGTAAGAGCTATTACCGGTGACGAATCCATGTAGGCTGTAGCGATCCCTGTGACAAGATTTGTTCCACCCGGTCCAGATGTTGCAGTACAGACACCCGGAATACCGCTAATTCTGGCATAACCATCTGCCATATGAGCGGCGCCCTGTTCATGCCGAGCTAGAATGATGCGTAATCCAGAGTTATAAAGAACGTCATATAAATCTAATGTTGCTCCACCCGGAATTCCAAAAATATGTTTTACTTTTTGTCTTTTCAACATTTCAACGATTGCTTCAGCCCCAGTCATTTTAACCATAATTTTCTCTCCTTACCTATATGATCTGATTTAGATAATTCGTATGCCTTAAAAAGTTTCTACAACAATCTGGAGAAACTTCCTATGCAAAATACAATCCTAAATTACTAAGAACAATTATTCCTTCGTATTTACACCTCTTGAAGGATGGAATACCTCCGATACACGACTTTTCCTCCAAATAAGATGGATAAAGACTCTAATTTGCTTTTATAAAAATCTTTTTCAGCATTTATATCTAATTAAAAAATAATGAACAACTGTTCCAACAGTATTTCACCTTCTAGAAAATAGTTAGACTTCAAAGTTTTGTAAAGCTTCGGGATAATATGTTGAATTTTTCAACCCTAGCGATAGAAAGACACATTTAAGCCTTATTGTCTATATATGTCTAGGGGAATCGTTGTTGTGGAAGAAAATAAAACAATATTTTGAAAATGCTCCATCAAAACTTAAAATTTCTAAAGCCTTAGTTGAATTAGGTTTACGTATCGGAGAAGATGGAAAAATTTATTGTGGAACAATTGAGCTTACTGCTACAAAGATTGCGAAATCATTAAATGTTGATAGACGAATTGTTAAGGAGACTGCTGAAGCCATCCTTAGTGATGATACGTTAAGACACCTTTTTATGAATTTGAAACCAGCGGGGCCTCTATTGAAGGATGTAGCTCCATATCTAGGATATGGCGTTATAGAGATACGGGCTAAACCAGCGGCTATTGGAATTATAGCCGCAACTTCTACTTTGATAGCGAAAGAAGGTATAAGCATTAGACAAATACTGGCGGAGGATGCAGAGATTTATCCAGATCCAAAACTTATCATAATTACGGAGAAACCTATTCCGGGAGATTTACTCTCAAAAATTCTTAAAATACCTACTGTAACGAATGTGACAATTTCCTAGACTGTGGCCATAACGTCTAACAAAAGTTTCATATACTAACTTCACATGTCTAGATTATTCAATTCGAATTAATAAAGAATATATATGACCAATTATATATTCCGAAAAATCCTTATATTAAAGGGATATTTGGTGATTTATTGTCAAGCACCTATAACTGGGATATTGATTTATCTAAACTTAACTTAAATTCAATAAACTTTTTGGATACTACTCTACGTGACGGTGAACAAACTCCGGGAGCTTCTCTAAACCCAGAAAAGAAACTACGTATAGCAAAACGCTTAGACGATCTTGGCATCCAGATTATCGAAGCAGGATCGGCAATAGCTTCGGAGGGAGAGATAAAAGCCATCCGTCTAATAATGAAAGAAAAACTTAATGCTGAGATAATAAGTTTTGCTCGGGCATTAAAAAGAGATATTGATGCTGTCCTGAAGAGTGATGCTCAAGGCGTTCACCTAGTCGTTTCAACTTCACCTTCACATTTAAAATATAAATTAAAGAAAACGGAAGAACAAGTTCTCCAGATGGCCATCGATACAACCCAATATGCAAAAGATCATGGCTTAATCGTTGAACTCTCTGCAGAAGACTCTACTAGAAGCAATATTAATTTTGTAAAAAAAATTTTTGCTGCGGGAATAGATGCTGGTGCTGATAGAATTTGTCCATGTGATACTGTCGGCATCTTAACTCCGGAGAGATCCTATTCTTTTCACCATGAAATAAGCTCTACATTCAATGTTCCTGTTAGTGCTCACTGTCATAATGACTTCGGCATGGCCGTCGCTAACTCCATTGCAGCCTTGATGGGCGGTGCTAAAGAAATTCACGCCACCATCAACGGTCTTGGAGAGAGGGCTGGAAATGCATCACTCGAAGAAATTGCCATGACGCTTATATCATTATACGATATTCAACTCCCAATAAAGACTCAACTCTTCTACAACATATCACGCCTTGTCTCACGGCTTACAGGGATTCCTATTCAACCGAATAAGGCTATTATTGGTGATAATGCTTTCACACATGAAGCTGGAATACACACTCACGGGGTGCTTGCTTCACCTCTTACATATGAGCCTTTCGCCCCTGAACTTGTAGGTATACACCGGAGACTCTCAACAGGAAAACTCTCTGGCACTCACGGTATTAAGGCATTTCTTGCAGATTTAGATTTAAAACCAAACCAGAATCAGTTAAAGGAGATCTTTCGACGAATTAAAACCATTGGAGATCGCGGGAAAGTAATAACGGATGTTGACCTGTACACTATAGCTGAGATGGTGATGGGTTTACCGAAGGTATATCCTGTCAAGTTAGAAGAATTGACTGTTATGGCAGGAAACAAGATCACTCCTACAGCATCAGTAAGACTTTCTATGGCAGGAAAGATCTTAACTGAAGCTGCTGTGGGTATTGGGCCTGTAGACGCTGCAATAAATGCAATAAACAAGGCTATCGCCCAATCTACAGACATTCAGCTTGATGATTATAACGTTAAAGCCATAACCGGTGGAACTAATGCCGTTGTGGAAGTAACTGTGAAGTTAAAGAAGGGGAATATAGTGCTAACTTCTAAAGGCGTTCATGGAGACATTGTAATGGCTAGTGTTGAAGCTATGTTGAATGGGATGAATGTATTAATGGCTGGGGATATCAGAAATAAGAAACCGTCGAAGTGATCAAATTGAGAAGTGATGTAGTAAAGAAAGGAATTGAACGGTCTGGAAACAGATCATTACTTAATGCGCTTAGTGTCCATGGAGAAGATTTACAGAAACCTTTTATCGGGATAGCTAATAGCTTCACAACGATTGTTCCAGGGCACGCTCACCTTGATCGATTAGCGAAAGCAGTAGCTTTGGGAATACGGGTAGGCGGTGGAGTTCCCTTTGAGTTCAATACTATTGCGATTTGTGACGGAATCGCTATGGGTCATGAGGGAATGAAATATTCTCTTCCTTCTCGTGAAATTATTGCAGATTCAGTTGAGCTTATGGTTCAAGCGCATCAATTCGATGGAATCGTTCTTCTTTCAAACTGTGATAAAATTACTCCTGGAATGATTATGGGCGCTTCAAGAATTAACATACCTTCTATCGTTGTTACTGGTGGTCCTATGCTGTCTGGATTATATTTAGGAAAAAAGTTGGGTCTTCACTCAACTTTTCAAGCTGTAGGAGAATATAAATCTGGGAGAATAACAGAAGAACAATTTATTGAACTTGAAAGAAGAGCATGTCCAACTTTGGGTTCATGTAGTGGAATGTTTACAGCAAACACTATGGCGTGTGTAACAGAGGGACTAGGGTTCTCTCTTCCCGGTTCAGCGACTGTCCCAGCTGTAGATTCAAGACGATTAACCATTTGTGAACGTAGTGGTATGCAAATCATGGAGCTTGTTAGGAGAAATATTAAACCTTCAGATATAATGAATTTTGAAGCTTTTGAAAATGCTATAATGGTTGATATGGCTTTAGGCGGTTCAACTAATACTGTTTTACATCTAATCGCAATAGCTAATGAACTTGATATTTCTCTTTCTTTAAATATGTTTGATGAGATCGGTAGGAAGATTCCTCATTTATGTAATATGATGCCTAAAGGACCTTACGCGCTGGAAGATCTTGATAACGCAGGAGGGGTTCCCGTAGTTATGAAAGAGTTAAGTTCCCTTCTTCATATGAAACTCCTAACTGTTACTTGTAAAACAGTTTTCGAAAACTTGATGAATGTCAAAATAGTTAACAGGGAAGTGATAAGACCATTATCAAATCCAATTCACATAGAGGGCGGTATATCAATTCTTAGGGGAAATATAGCTCTTAGAGGTTCCGTCTTAAAAACTGCTGCAGTTTCTCAAGGGATGCTCGTTCACTCTGGTCCAGCACGAATTTTCAATTCTGAAGAGGAATCTATTAAGGCTATTCTTGGCAATGAAATTTGTGTAGGCGATGTCATTGTTATCCGTTATGAGGGACCACAAGGAGGACCGGGGATGAGGGAGATGCTCTTACCTACTTCAATAATAGTTGGACTTGGTTTAATGGATTCTGTGGCATTAATAACTGATGGTCGATTTTCTGGTGCAACCCAAGGATTGTGTATTGGCCACATTTCACCTGAAGCCGCAGAAGGGGGTCCGATAGCTGTTCTGATGGAGGGGGATCTGATAGATATTAATGTTCCAGAAAGAAGATTAAACGTTAGATTGAGTGATGATGAGATACAGAACCGGTTGAAAGATTTGAAACCTTTCATTCCAAAAGTAAAAAAAGGATACTTGGCTCGCTATTTACACATGGTTCAATCTGCGGATAAAGGTGCAATATTGCGTATTCAAGATTAACAGGAATTTTTTTTACTTATTTCACATCATTTCATTACTTTTCTTCTCTACAACATTCAAAAATTGATAACCCTTTTTAACATTATTATCCCTCTTGGAAACTACCTCTTTTTTTATGTTCACCGCGTTTAGTAATATATCTCAACTTATCTAAAAATATAAGTAAATCATTTTTTGTTAAAGTCTGGCAATTGTAAAGGATCTTCCTATTCTGAATTTACTTCAATTTTATCTCTAAATTTAAGTAAAACTCTCAAAATAAACATCATGCAGTATGCGTTTTATATATCCTGCTCAGATAATATTTGTCCCCTGTCTAATACATAATGCATAAAAAACTATAACTAATCATTACTGTCACCAAATTTTAGGGGCAATCTTTTTAATCATAAGAAAACATTTTTATGTTAAGATAATTTGGAGGATCAATGTTGTCAAAGGAATTTGAAGTCTATATCGATGGAAAATACTATCCAAAAAAAGAGGCGAAGATATCAGTATTCGATCACGGTTTCCTTTATGGTGATGGTGTCTTTGAAGGAATAAGAGCTTACGAAGGATGTGTTTTCAAACTTAATGAACATATAAACCGATTATATGAATCTGCAAAATCCATTGAACTAATAATACCTTTATCCAAAGCCGAGTTTAAAAACGCAATAATTGAAACTCTCAATAGAAATAAACTGAAAGATGCCTATATCAGAGTTGTTGTTTCTAGAGGTATAGGTACTCTAGGTTTGAATCCAACTCTCTGTCCAAAAGCATCAATTATTATAATTGCAGATTATTTAGCGCCTCTTTTTGAAGGAAAAAATGCAACTGCAATTATTGCTTTCACACGTCGAAATTCAGTTACTGCAATAAATCCTATGATTAAATCTTTGAACTATTTAAATAACATTTTAGCTCGAATAGAAGCTAATAAAGCCGGTGTAAATGAAGCTCTTATGCTGAATCAAAATGGAACTGTCTGCGAAGGAACAGGAGATAATATCTTTATTGTTAAAGCGGGTGTAATTATTACACCACCCCCTTCAGCAGCCATTCTTCTTGGAATAACAAGACAAGTTGTCATAGATTTAGCGGAGAAGGAAGGAATCAAAGTCGTTGAAAGGTCGATTACGGTTCATGAACTTTATAATGCAGATGAATCATTTTTTACTGGTACGGCGGCTGAGATAGCACCTTTAGTTAATGTTGATGGTAAGTTGATAGGTACAGGAAAACCCGGTCCGGTAACAACAATGCTCATTGACAACTTCAAAAAAATCAGAAAACGCGGTACTCCAATCTACAGCTAAATCTCCAACAATATCTATTCTTTTTTTATCTAGTTATTTATGTTGTTTAATTGAACATCTTTGTTTCAAAATAATTCTGCGATCCCAATTGAAGTGAACGAAAAGAATCAAAACTTCCCTTTTCCTCCTAAGCTTTAGATAAAATCTGCATTACTTTATTATCCCAGAAATAAATATTGTAAACAACAAATTCTAAATTATTGAATTAAAGTACTTACTAAGGGTGTTAATATGATACAACCAATAGATCCATCAGATCTCAATTATGATAAACTAATGGAAATAGTCAAAAAAATTCCAATTCTTCAATCTGCAGTAAGTATTATAAATTGGGATATGGAAACAAAAATGCCACCCAAGGGGATTACTCTAAGAAGTAACCAGTTGGCTTTATTAAGTGGAATCGAACACAAAATGACTACGAATCCTATAATCGGAAACTTACTGGAAAAAATAGAAAATCACCCAAATTTTGTAACTTTCGACTCTATTCGAAAAAGAAATATTTATCTGATCAGAAAAAACTACAATGAACAGACTAAACTACCTGAAAACCTCGTTGTAGAAACTGAGAGACAACGCGCTATTACTATTGGTGTATGGAAGAAAGCTAAAACATTAAACAAATTCTCTCTTTTTAAACCTGAACTAGAGAAACTCGTTGAGCTGAAAAAGAGAGCCGCAGAATTCCTGATGGATGTCAAAGGAGTTCACAAACCTTATGATGCCCTCATAGATATTTTTGAACCCGGAGTAACTTCTGCGATAATCTCAAACGTTTTCAATAATCTAAAACGAGGCCTTATTCCAATTCTTAACAAATGTTTATCATCCTCGAAACAACCAGACATTTCAATTTTACGACGTAAGATTCCAATAGAGATTCAACGAAGAATTTCCATCCTAATAACGAAATTTTTTGGATATGATGTTACTTCTGAGAAGGCAGGCGGTAGGATTGATGAGACTGAACACCCCTTCACTACGGGATATTATGATGATGTACGTATCACAACACATTATTATGCAGATAATTTCAGTTCATCACTCTTCTCAATACTCCATGAGGTAGGACATGCCCTTTACGAACAAAATCTTCCCCCTAAATGGATATATCAACCTATTGGAGAATCTTGTTCACTGGGATTCCATGAGTTTCAATCCCGTTTGGTAGAAAATATTATAGGTCGATCAACTGAGTTTTGGACTTATTTTTATCCTACGTTGAAAGAAATGACTAAAGATAAATTCTCTCACGTTAAGTTGAATGATTTTGTACACGCAATTAATCTGGTTCAACCATCTAAGATTCGAATCGAAGCGGACGAGATCACCTATTGCCTTCATATAATCATTCGATTTGAAATTGAGCAAGATTTAATTGCAGGTAGAATTGAAGTTGAAGAGCTTCCTGATATTTGGAACCAGAAATATGCGACTTATCTTGGAGTAAAGATTGAAAATAATTCTGAAGGTGTTATGCAAGATACTCATTGGGCCAGTGCTATCTATGGTTACTTCCCGACTTACGCGCTTGGTAATATTTACAGTGGACAGATTATTTCAACAATGGAGAAAGAAGTTCCATTATGGCGCACTGAAATTTCTGAAGGTAACTTTCAAAATATAAAACAATGGCTCATTAACAATGTTCATAAATACGGTAACCTTTACAATCCTCAAGATCTTTTAAAGAAAATTACAGGTGAAGGAATTAACATAGGACCTTATCTCAACTACTTAGATGCGAAATATTCTCAATTATATGATTACTAAAATCTGCAACGTTTTAATGTAACCGTTCAAATCAGATGTAGAGGTTCTAAACATAAAAAACATATATTCTATATCATAGATTCATTTTTGATAAATTACCTTGGTAATCCTTAAAAGATGTGAGTTTATAGCTCTTTTTATATTCATAACGAAACTTTTTTTACAGACTCTGTCCATGCAAAATACTAGAACAACTCTTTAAATTAAGAAAGGAGAACTAGAAATGACTCGAGACAAAGATTTTGAGCGTTGGTTAAAGAAAATGCGGCGTCAGTGGCGAACGCCCTTTATAAATTTCAGAAGCTTCGAAGATATGGATAAAATCTTTGATGAAATGTTCAAAGAAATGACAAAAAACATGTCTAAGAATCTTATTAGAGAAAAAAACCTCTCAAACGGGGGAACAAGCTGGAAGATAAGACCCTTCGTTTATGGCTATTCAGTGACAATAGGATTCGATGGTAAACCGATCATAAGGGAATTCGGTAATGTAAAATCTTCATCAAAGCTTACACCAGCGGGTTACCATAAACCTTCTTTACGGTACAGGGTAGGGCGGGAGCCACTTATCGATATATTCGAGGACGCTGTCACTATTCGAGTCATCGCAGAGGTTCCTGGTGTTGAAAAGGAAGATATAGATTTAACATATACAGCGCAACGTTTAATTATCTCTGTGGATACTGAGATGAGGAACTATTACAAGGAGATAGATTTACTAACCTCAATCGATCCAAAGGTTAGTAAAGCGAACTATAAGAACGGTGTTTTACAAGTAATATTAACAAAGATCAAGAGAACTGGACCAGCGGTCGAGAAAATAAGATTAGACTAATCTATAGCTTTTTTCATTTCTCTTTTTTTTTTAGATTATCCTATAATATATCTTTGAAGAAAGTTTTCCGAATCATTATCAATTCAATGAAGGAAAAAATATGTTTCGGTGTTTGCTTCTACAACTTTTCTTAACATGGGTTAAAAACGTCCTCTCTTTCACAATATTTTTTCTTCCTTCCTAATTATTGTAGTGTGTTTACAAAATGCTTTACCTTTATAGGTTCAAAAGAATGCTTTGGACCAAACCTGCTATTTCAACTATTCATCACGGTATTTGAACGCTAAAACCTGATCCGTACGCAATAATGACCATTTATTACTTAAAATTATCGATCTTTATTAAAAGCATTACATTTTATGCTGAATATAATCTATAGGATTGTATCTTCAGTCCATTGTTTTATTGATTCTTTACATTTTATTTTCATATTTTCATTAATCAGTTTTTCTTCAAGTTTTTGAAGAAAAGTAATACTTGCATTAATTGCGGGGAGTTCACCCTTTAGATAATATTTTTCTCCGTCTAAGTAAGCTTTCATCTGATAAGTTTTTTGAATAATAAACCGTGCACTTTCTATTGGATTGTTAATAACATATTTGTTCAGCCAAATTGTTGCTTCTGTTTCTCTAAG
>JAUWJG010000094.1 GCA_030607815.1 Candidatus Bathyarchaeota archaeon | reverse complement strand
CTTTGCGAGATGGTCAAAAGAGGTGATACCACTTTGCTACGAATCAAGTCGCTGGTTAGAGGAGCAAAGTTCATATGTTCAAAGTGTGGGCGAATAGCAGCAAAAGAAGAAAATCTCTGTAAACCAAGATTACTATAATTTAGTAGCTAGCTAGATTTGTGACTAAAATTTAATACCAAACCCAAACAATCGGAGAGTTTTTTTCATAAAATAAAATCGAGCTAACTAGCTTTGGGTTTGGGACTATGCGCACGCTAAACAGCTCATATTTTAACAAACATGGTTAACCTGAACTTGCTTGTGAGAACGCTAATGACAACGTCTTCCTCGCAACCAAACTTAAGAGGTAAATATACTTCTTCGCTGCATCTTGTATCTCTTATATGATTAAATCAACGGTTTTGAGTCTTCTATAAAATACATGAATAGATAGAAGAAAAACAGAGAAAGAACATAACGAAAACAGTCATACTTTAGGTAAAAGAGCAGGATAAAGCTTCCCTAAAAAAACCTATTATGAAGTATTCTTAAGCATAATTAAGACTATCAAGAGAATTTGGATTAAAAATTATTCCCGAAATCTAAAATTAAGTTAATGGTTTAGATTCGTTCCAAAGTTTATCAATAAATATTTTTCCTGATCGTACCAGTATAGGATTGTTTGTCCAGATTGCTGAATCGTATCGTCGTCCACCTAAACAATCACTTTTCACATCTGCTGATCCAACTATGATTTCATTTGTACTTAGGATAATCCTTGCATGATCATTGTGAGTGAAATCCTGGAAGTAATCTATGTGTTTCGGTTCATTAGAGGGAATAGGTGCATTGTTTTTTTACTCTTGAAGATCAAATCCACTTTATCTTCTTGAACATGATGATAAGGAAGAATACAATAATTGACATGATGATTAGTGCGATATTGGGGCCGATTTCCCAAACGGGGTATGGAGCTTGAAATGTGATTTGATACATACCAATAACCAGAGTCAATGGCATGAAGATGGTGTTTAACACTGTGAGCATTTTCATGATAGAGTTCATTTTATTGCTGGTCGAAGAGAGATATATGTCCAAAGAACCATTGGTAATGTCTAGCTGGGTGTTGATACTATCTAGGGTCCTCTGAACATGATCCAGTACATCTCTTAGATAGAAATCCATCCCAGGATGAATCAAGGTGTGCCCTTTCTCTACCAACAACCGTATTGCGTCTCTCTGTGGACGCATCAATTTTCTCAAAAAGAGGAGATTTTGTCGGTTGGTGAAAATCTCTGATAGAATGTCACTTGTCGGATTACGAAGAACTTTACCCTCCACTCTACTAACGCTATCTTCTATTTCTCCTTCTTTCTCCTCAAAATCATCAACCACAAGATCCAAGAGAGTGTAGATTAGGAAAGAGATGCCTTGATCTGGTGATGGTCTCCTTTTTTTGATCCTCTCAATTATCTTTTTTTGAGGAATTGGGTCCTTGTGTATAGTAACAACGAACCCTTTCCCAAAGAGTAAACCTAACTGTAACCCTTCTACTAGCTTACCAGTTTTGGGATCTTGATCAATCCCTCTGGAGATAATGAAAACATTATTCTTATAATCTTCCACTTTTGGTCGCTGTCGAATATTCACACAGTCCTCTAAGGCTAATGGATGCAAACCTAATATTTCCTCTAGATCCTCCAAATCTTCTTTTTTCTTTGGATTGATTATGTCCACCCATAAAATGGCCTCATCAGAAAGAAGATCTGCTATATGTGTTAATGAAACCAACTTCTTCTCTTTAAAGACGGTTTGAGAATATAGAAGAGTATGAATATCCATCATTAGAATCTGCCACTTGATAACAACGTTTTAACTTGAACCCTTAATAAGATTTTACACGAGCGCACTTCTGTTTTCCTTCCTGTGGATTAGTCTGAATCGGTCATCTAAGAATCACCTTGGACTGGACTGGGATTCACATGCATACATCGCTACATAAGATGTTATATATAACGATATATCTGATGAACATATTTTTCGTATTGTGAGAAGGGTGAGGAAATGTGAAGTTGAGGGATCTCAAGGTGCTCGTGACCGGAGGAGCAGGTTTTGTTGGCTCTCATCTCGTGGACGAATTACTCAAGAGGGATAACCGAGTCATCATTGAGGATCTCATCGCCGAAGGGGATAAGGTAGTGTGTCGATTTACAGCTAGCGGCATCCACCAAGGCGAGTTCATGGGAATCCCTCCTACAGAGAAGCGGGTTACGATAATGGAGATACGCATCTACCGTATCATCGGTGGGAAGATTGTGGAATGTTGGGGTCTCTTTGATCAGATGGGTCTGATGCAACAGCTCGGTGTTAAACAGTCTATGGGGTAAGGCAAGAAATAATCCCCTCTACCTTCTTTTTTATTCCTATCTTTACCCTTTTTTCTAATTATATTTGTTTATTAGAATTTGGATTTAAGGTTGGATTAAGAAGTATTTTTCAGGTAGTCCCTCAAGGCTTCCCTTACAACTTCTGAGACTGATACATAGCTTCCATTAGATCGTTCAACGTATTTCTTCAATTCCTTGTATAAACCTTCAGGAAGTGTCAGGCTTCTATAGTTTTTTCTGGACATAACCTTCTCGGTAAACTACAG
>JAUWJG010000055.1 GCA_030607815.1 Candidatus Bathyarchaeota archaeon | reverse complement strand
CATAAATTATTACCTCTTTATGTAGTAAAACATGATAACCAAGACACTACCCCTCTTATTTAATGGCGAACTTACACCTCTTTTTAATCCTTATGAAGTTATTTACTTCTTAGCTTAAGATACTACATGTAAGGTGATTATGTGAACGAAAAGTTCTACGCATTACTCGGCATTATTGGACCATTAGTAGCATATCTATCAATTGGCATCGCCATATTTCAATCTCCTTGGTTTAGCTGGGAAAGAAGTGCTTTAAGCGATCTTGGACACTCCGTTGACAGTAGTGTTGCACCAATATTCAATTTTGGTTTATCTTTAGCCGGCTTTCTTATTATGATCTACATTTTTACAACTTTTCGAAAGTATGCCAAGTATACCGCCACTGGATTTGTCATCTCCTCTTTTTTCCTTCAATTAATAGCGACATTTGATGAAGTGTATGGTTTTCTACATTTTACGGTATCCATATTATTCTTTATCTCTTTAGGTGTAACTTCCATATTGTATGCTTATGAGAAAAAATCAGTATTCGCTGTAATAGTATTCATAATATGTTTTAGTTCGTGGATACTATATGGCTTGGAAATATACACTGCAGGAATCGCTGTACCAGAAACTATCTCGTCAGTAACTGTCATGTTATTGTTAATATATCCCGCAATCAAAATCTATATTATGAAATAAAAAAAAGAGTCATGTGTTTTAACTGTTATTTATTAACGTCTTTCCAAAAGGCAGTTTTCAATCAATTATTTAATTCAATAAAAATATTTTACCATTTTTATGTTTACAAAATTAAATTTTTATCTATATTTGGCTTTTATTATCACATCTTATTACTATAGGTTTTTTAAGTTCACAAAGGTTGCATAATATAGCAGAGGACATCCTATTGGTCGGTCTATTTGACTCCTTAGAAGTTAAAGGATTAACACTTAAGAATAGAATTGTCATGCCTCCCATGCAAACCGGTTTAGCAACTCTTGAGGGCGCAGTAACAGAACATCTTATTAACCATTATTTGGAACGTTCTAATGAACTTGGTTTTTTAATAATTGAACATAGTTACATAGCTTTTAGTGGATTACTAAATAAGAGGCAGGTAAGTATATGTGATGATAATTCAATCTTTGGGCTGAAAAAACTATCAAGCAGTATTCACGCAAAGGAAACTCCTGTTATTATTCAACTCAATCACGCAGGAAGCTATGCAGACGAGAAAATTACTGGCACTCAACCAGTTTCCCCATCATCAAGTCCTGGTTGTCGAGCACTTCAAATTGACGAAATTGAATCATTAACAGAATCCTTTGCGATGGCAGCTCAAAGAGCTATGGGCGCGGGCTTCGATGGGGTAGAAATTCACGGTGCACACGGATTCCTCTTAAATCAATTTTATTCTCCTCTAACCAATCGACGTCGTGACCGGTATGGTGGTTCCTTTGAGAATCGGATACGGTTTCCTTTAGAAGTTATTAAAAGGGTTAAGAAACAAATTGGAAGAAGACTTCTTCTTTATCGTTTAGGAGCGGACGATTTAGATCCACGCGGAATCAAGATTGAAACCTCGCAGAAATTCGCTTTAAAGATAAAAGAAGCTGGAGTGGATATAATTGACGTATCAGGTGGGATATGTGGAAGTCGACCAGATCAGCTCCAAAATCAACAAGGCTTCTTCATACATCAAGCTCATCAAATCAACAAAGTTGTCAACATTCCTGTTATCGGTGTTGGCGGAATAACCGAACCTGAATACGCAAACAAAGTGATACAGGACGGACGAGTTGATCTAGTTTCTATCGGACGGGGTCTTCTTAAAGATCCAGCTTGGGTTTTAAAAGCAATTCAAAAACTGAAAAAAAACTAGATACATTACCTGAATACACTGAATAGACTTAACACAATCTTTAAGGGTCTTTCATGAAGTCAATGAATTCTTTAAGAGTTCTCTTTTCCAATGTGTAATTTGTTCTCCTCTCCACTCCAATCGTAGAATGTGGTTTAGTTCCATAATCATGGCCAGGATAGAGTTCAACATTATCATTTAACGTCATCAACTTATTAAACAAGCTGTTATACATCTCTTTTACGTTTCCCCCGGATAGATCTGTTCTACCACATTCCCCTACAAAGAGGGTATCCCCTGAAAAGAGTTTATTATTCACAAGTAAGCATATACTATCAGAGCTATGCCCCGGTGTATGGATTATTTTCAAGACGATTCCATCCAATCTTAGAACGTCTCCATCTATCACCTCTACGTCTTTGTCGACTTTAGATAATTTATGCGCAACGATTTTAGCGTCATATCTTAATTTTATATCTCGATTACCCGCCGTGTGATCTCTATGGCCATGTGTGTTGATGACATATTTTATAGTCAACTTCTTCTCTTTTACTACTTCGATAATTTGTTGGCTATTAAAGCTGGAGTCAATAACGCAAGCCGCCCCAGACTCTTCTTCCGCTATAATATATGAAAAGTTGTCACCAACTCGCTTTATTTGTTTGAAAAACATTATTGGTCCCTCTAAACCTATGTACGGTGTCAATAAAAATTATTCATCTAAGTACTTCTCAATTTATTCTCGCGTATATTCTTTTGTTGAGAGGCATTCTAATTTCACATCAATTTTGACTAGATCTTCCAAATTTTCAACACAGCCTATACTAGCATCTATGTTGTTATGTATCGGATTAACCCAAATATTTTTTGGGATAAGATTCAATTGTAGAGGAACTTTCACTTGGTGTCCATATTTTTCATTCAAATCGTTAAACATTCGATTTTGAACACATGCTAAATGCGTAGTAGTGTAACTTTTTAGCAACTGAGATGCACCGAAGGCTCCGATACCGTGCCATATTACTGCGTCCTCAAAAACGCCTAAGGAGTATAGTATAAACTGTGGAGACGATGGGGTTTCTTCAAAGTTGTAATGTACTAATTTATCTCCTTCAACATTAAACTGGTCATCAGCCTTTGCAACGCTTACATCTTCCGGATCGATTGCATTTGGGTAAAGAAGGGTTGTTCGATAGGTTACTCTAACTCTTTTAAGTTTTGTACCGTCAAAGTATATTTTCCCTCTTGCGGAGCGTTTAGAACCATATCCCTTCTTTGAATGTGGAACTGTTAGAAGCGTTGTCCGTTTCTTCAAGCTTCTTCCCATACATCGGTATAACTCTTCAATCGACTTGTGGTCTTTATGGCTTTCACCTATAATGTAGTGTAATATACTATCCGTTGTCTCTTTCTCTAAAACAGACAATGGCATTCGCAGTGAAGGAAGAGCAAGGTCAATTCCGAAGGACTCTGATAAATTTTCTATCTGTTCATATTTTACAGCATCTACCATATCCACGTAACTGTTGTTACATGTTATAAGATGCCGATTTATTAATTCAGCTTCACTTTTATAGATTAGGGACCCTTCATATTTCTGCATAAACTTCTGATCTATCTTCAACTCTTCAGTTTTTACTGATGCAGATGGAAAAGCGCTTTGTCCACTTTTTACTATGGACTCTTTAAGCGGATTCATCGAATATCTATCAGGTTCTACATCATCGGTGTTAAGTAAGAAAGAAACGATCTTTCCTGAAGGAGGCTTCCTTAACCGCTCACAGAGCTCTTTGATATCCCCTTTAGTAACTTTTTTGCTTCCATAAACATCAAAGTAATTGCCACATACTTCAATCAACCTAGCGGCGATGATTCCTTGAACCTCTTCTACCGTTAACTGTGGATTTGAGTATTCAACTGAGGATCTCAAGAAGAAATGTTCGCCATGAAACTCTATTTTCCTCATTTTGTTATCTTTAAAGTAGAAGAGTCTAATTTTTCTACCTTTTTCTCTCTTGAACTTATCAAGTTCATCAACGATTTTTTCAACTGCTACCATTGACGTTTCAAGAAAACCTTCAAGTATTCTTCGATTTAAATTTGAAGACAATGAAATCAACCCCTTTCCAAAGATTCCGCCATATAAATATAATTATTTTCAATGTATTCTCCGTAAAACATTCTAGCTAAGGGAAAAAATTCGCTTAATCCCCATTTTACCAATTTTTTTAGTATTACCGTCTCCTTTTTGGGAATACACATAGAAACTTTGCACCCTTTTAGTTTGTTCAGGATGTTTTTTAAAAGATCTACTGCTATATCTTTACAGTTTTCTTGACATACTAACGGTCCTACCTCCGCTACCTTTCCATATCTTCTTGCGATGATAAACCCTAATATTTTATCATCATCTACAGCGATTTGACATAAATTCTCTTTATCTAGTAAGATAGGTTTTAGTAATTTTTTTCGAGAAGCACCGAAGCCCAGTTGATCGAGATTGATAATATTTCCCCAGTCATCTTCCACTGCTTCTCTTGTAAACTCTTTAATCGGTAAAGAAAAAACTGTACCTTTTAAATATACGAATTCCGAATCGTATTTAAATCCTAGCTTTTTATAAAACGGAACTTTAGGAATGTATGCATACAAACCAATCGTCTCTACACGTTTATTTACTAAGTACTCAAGTGCGTGTTTAACCAAGAGCGATCCGACGCCTCTTCCTCTAACATTCTTGCTGACTATCACATTTCCCAACCAACCAAGTTTATCAAAACTGACGGTTGTAGCTATCCCAATCCTTTTTAGATCATCAAAAGTGATGAAGCATCCATCTGGTTCCAGCTTCATCATATACTCAAAATCTTCTTCTACTAGATCCCATTTCATTGTGTTTGTAAGATTAACTGCAAATTTCAAGTCGTCCAATAAAATTTTTTTGATCTGAAACATTCTCAGCCAACCCATTTATCTGCTCTCGATTGTTCCATTTCGATCAATGAATAATTATTATGTATTAAAACTTTAGTCGTAATCTCTCCCGCTTCTCTAGCGTCTTACACCGTTCAAGCGTTGCCTTTACAATTAACGGCAGAGCTATTGTAGAGTCACAATAACACGTTACATAATCTCCTTCAGGCTTCTCCTTCCCCCAACTGAGCCCCTCTTTAAATGTACATCCAGAAAGTCCCCCCCACTGTGGACTATCCGTGGTAATTTGAAAACCATAGTCATGCCCCGCGTCTGGTATTCCAAACAAGTCTTGAAGGTAAGCTGTTTGCTGGATGTAGTTCTTAGGAACTCCTCCACCTACATATATTACTCCCGTCTTCGATGCAGCTCTCTTAATTTGCAGTATCTCATAGTTATCCTTAATCTCATCAACTACGAGCGGGTTCATATTATTTTCTACAAATTTAATATGGTGCTGAGTTAGAGCCAATCCCAATGAACTATCGTTTAGAGCTGGTACGAATATTGGTACACCTTTTTTCCATCCATTCCATATTATACAATCTTTTTTGTCTTTTATTGAGCTTTTTACGTCAATGAATTCACCAAGAATGTTAAGGAAAAACCGTGATGAGATAGGATTAACATGTTTCTCTGCAAGCTTATCCGCTAATCTCATTACTATGTTATCAACCTTTCTAAACTCGGATTCATCGGCATAAGTATCATAAATTCGATCAATACTTTCTTCCCGTAAAATTCTGTCATCAGCATCAGGTGAACCGATAT
>JAUWJG010000069.1 GCA_030607815.1 Candidatus Bathyarchaeota archaeon | reverse complement strand
CGTTATTAACATATCTGGAGAGTTTCTTGATTGCATAAGTCTTTCCCGAACATTGGTATCACCATAACGTACAGCAATTTTTATGTCTAATTTTTTACACAATCACTGAAGACGTTCAAGAAGATCTCTATTTAGAGATCGAAGAGGTGTAATATACAGTATTTTAATACTTGGTTGGCTTTTTACATATTCAACAAGTTTACTAAAAACAGGAAGAAACGCAACTTCCGTCTTTCCTGTACCTGTAGGAGCAATTAATAAGACGTTTCGTCCTTCAATAATGAGAGGAATCGCAACTTTTTGAGGGAGAGTGGGATTTATAAAACCTCTTTCAATTATTAATTTTCTGATAGGTTTCGCAAGGATAGAGAAAACATCGACACTTTTTTTCAATCTACATAAGCCCAAGTAAGATAGTATAGAAGATAAATAAAAAAAGTGCCTTAATTAATATTACATTGCAAAAAGGGAAAAAAGTAATAAGGTTAGAAGTAGTTTTGAAGATAACATAATTTAGTGATTAAAATGGTTTCGAGAACAATGAGGTCACCTAAGATTAAGTACATTTCAAGAATATTAATGGTGATCATTATAGTATACACAGCGTCTAGAGGTATCCTTTTTAGTCTAAGATTTATCATCGGAGTTGAATCTCCAGTAGTAATCGTTGAATTGACAAGTATGCTTCCAACCCTAGAAGATGGAGACATGTTACTTCTTAAAGGAGTAAATAATAAAAGTGCGATTTCAATTGGTGAAATCATTGTTTTCTATAACCCTAGATTAACTCAACCTGAACGTATTGTACATCGAATTATAAATATTGAAATAATAGAAGGGAAAGTACATTTCATAACTAAAGGAGATAATAATCGAATTGCTGATCAGAAACCCGTTCCTCCAGAGAATGTCATAGGCATTGTTGCAGGTAAACTCCCCGTCTTCTTAGCAGAGTACATAAAATTTATTGATAATCTAGTTGTTAAAACTTCAATGGTTGGAATTCTTGTCATACTTTTTATAATAAGTGGAGTTAATTTAAAAAATAAAGAATCCTTAATAAAGAGGAACCTTAATCAAGAATAAGAGTTTTAGGAGTCTAGAAGTACTTGCCTAAAGTAAGTGCCACTGTAAATATTGAAAACGTAGTAGCATCAGCTACACTTAAACAGACTATCGATCTTAACTCGGTTGTAAAAGCTTTTCCACATGTTGAATATAAACCAGAGCAATTTCCTGGTTTGGTTTTCAGACTTAAAAGACCGAAGACAGCCACGTTAATTTTTCATTCTGGAAAAATGGTTTGTACAGGTGCTAAATCCGCAAGATTGGTCCATAAAGCTGTAAGGAAAGTTGTTCAAAAATTAAAAGATAATGGCATATTAATCGTTGGTAAAGTTGAGATTACTGTTCAAAACATGGTAGCTTCAGCCTCTGTGGGTGGAAGAATCGATCTGGAAAAGACAGTTTATGCCCTTCAACATACAATGTATGAACCTGAACAGTTTCCTGGTTTAATCTATAGAATGACAAAACCAAAGGTGGTTATCCTTTTATTTGCCAGCGGTAAACTTGTCTGTACAGGAGCAAAGAAGCAAGAAGATGTTTATGAAGCAGTGAGTAAGCTGCATGTAACATTAGAAGAAAAGAATTTGCTTTCCTATGAGGAAAATGACTTCGTTTAAACAAATAGAAAGTTTAAAACTGTATTAAAAAAAGTGTTAGTAATAGTTCCCTTTTTTCCATGAACTATCATTATTTTAGTTATCAAGAAAGTGGAATTCATTTTGATTCTTTAACTTGTTTGAGAATGTCCATCATTTGTTCTTTAGTAATAATTTCCATTTTGAATAATGTTCTTGCTACATCAGTTATATTAATCAGATAATGTAAATGGATTCCTGCCCGAGCTAACGCTTCTCTACCCCCTTCTTCCCGGTCAATTAGAATTAAGGCGTCATCAACGATTCCTCCCTCTGACCGTATAGCCTCCGCTGCGGATAGAAGATTTTTTCCTGAAGTTATAAGATCATCAATAAGAAGGATAGAATCACCTGGATGAAGAATACCTTCAACTCTTCTCTCTCTACCATGAGATTTAGCGTCTTTACGTATGTAAATGTAGGGTTTATGAAGTAAAAACGCTAGGACAGATGCAAAGGGAATACCTGCTGTGGGTATTCCAGCTATTCGCTTGAATTTAGTTTCATTTACATCTTTTAGAGCCAGTTCATGATAAAATTTTTGAATTCTTTCGAAAGCTCCGGGAAAACTAGGAATAACTCTTAGATCAACATAATATGGGCTTAATTTTCCGCTAGTCAAAGTGAATGTTCCAAATCTTAAGGCACTTATTCGAATTAAAATTTCACACATTTCAGCTTTATATTTTTCCTTTTCTATCTGCCAAACCAAAAAATCCACATCTAAGGGTATAATATACATTTTACTTATATGTAATTTTCTTTTTAACAGAAAAAACAGAAATTCACATAATTATTTTACAGTTATTAACTATTGTAATATATCCTAAGTTGAAAATGAAAAGATTATCAAAGCACTAGTTCAACTCTAGATTTTTCTATAACCACATAATACTCAAACGTTTCGTTTTCTATAGTATTTTTTAGTCTTTTTGAGGGTGATAGAATCACTTCAGTACATTAGGCTTAAATTATTCTTATTAATACTTTTACTGAATGTCTGGTGATAATTACTATGGTCGAAATTTGGCTTCCATATAATAATACTGAAGTCGTTGCAAAGGTGCCTAATGAAAATTTGTTAGAGATAATTAATGGAAAAGAAGTGCGAGGAGTAGATAATCCTTCAGAAGTAATCAGTAATTCAATTGATAATCCTGTTAGTGGATTAAAGTTAGAAGAAAGTGTAAAATCGGGAAATAAAATTGCTATTGTGATCGATGATGAAACAAGACCTTTACCCAGTCACATCATTATACCATGTCTCATCAATAAATTGAATCACTTAGGCATTGAAGATGATAATATAACGATTATTGTCGGTAGTGGGATGCACTTATCGAGCTTGGATAAAATACGGGTGTTAATTGGTGAAGAATATTCAAAGAGATTTAATATTGTGATACATGACTGTAACTCAAATGATCTTGTGAATATTGGAAAGACAAGCTTTGGGACTGAAGTGTACATCAATAAATATTTTGCTAATGCAGATATTCGCATCTTAACAGGTGATATCGCTCTTCATTATTTTGCAGGGTATGGTGGTGGAAGAAAAAGTGTCTTACCGGCAATAACCGGTATTAAAACCATCCAACAAAACCATAAGTTTCTTTTAGACCCGAAATCTAGAACAGGAAATCTTGATGGAAACATAGTTCATAAAGATATGGAAGAAGCTGCTAATCTCGCGAATGTTAATTTTGTAGTTAATGTTGTGTTAAATCCCCAGAAAAAAGTAATTCAATCCTTTTCAGGAGATTTAACTCAAACTTTTTATCAGGGAGTAAAACTTGTCGATAAGCTTTATAAAGTGCCTGTTGATGAAAAAGCGTCCATAGTTATTGTTAGCCCGGGAGGTCACCCATATGATGTTGATTTATATCAAGCCTATAAAGGCGTTGACTCTGTGCTCAATATCGTAAAAGATAATGGGATAATAATTTTAGTTGCCGAGTGTTCTCAAGGTTATGGTAATGAAGTTTTTTATGAATGGATGGTAAAGTATAAAACGATAACAAATCTTGAGAGAGCGCTCAAAAGAAAGTTTGTATTAGGTGGACATAAAGCGTATTATCTTATGAAAGCTCTAAAGAAAGTTAAAATAATACTTGTCTCAGCCATACCTGATTATTATACCAATAGTGTATTCAAATTGAATACTGCAAAGAGTGTTAACTCGGCATTAAATGCCGCCTTAAGAATGAAAGGGAAAAAAAGTAAAATATTAGTTGTGCCATATGCGGCCAGCATATTACCTATCCTTAGAAGATAAGTAGGAGAACAATTCAATATGAAGAAGAGTTTTACAATAAAACAGTTCGATGAAGAAGACATTGATGAAGTTACACTTATCAATTGGAACTGTCTTCCTGAACACTACACTAAACATTTTATACTTAAAATCAATCAACGTTTTCCTCAAGCCTTTTTCGTCGCATTAGTCGACAGTCAGATTGTTGGGTACATAATGTGTAGAATAGAGACTGGACTCTCAACCATTAAAAAATTTAGCATAGCTAGGAAGGGACATATAATATCAATAGCTGT
>JAUWJG010000063.1 GCA_030607815.1 Candidatus Bathyarchaeota archaeon | reverse complement strand
GGTGTTTTAAAAACCATAGAAAGAAGATTTTCGTGTTTTAATTCCTTTATTATTAGTTTCCTTAACCATTCTGATGTTGTGATCCCCTCACGAGAGGCTTGTTGAGTGATAATTTCTCTTATACGACGGGTTACTTTTGTAGATATAAGAGCTGTCTTTATTTCACCATCTATCTTCGGCATATAAATAACTTCCTTGTTAAGAAGTATATGTTTATGCTTTATTTTCTTTTCTCATTGATCTGAATACCATCGTCTGTAATCTCGTATGAAATTGTTTTTTTAGAGTGATTGGTTGTCCGCATCTTTAGTATTCGCATGTTTCGTTTCAGATTACCATCTGCATCAAAGTCTGTAAGCATTAAAATTAAACCGTCTACGATAAATTCTTCAACACTTGACCCGATTTTTTGAGAGCCCCAAGGAACATCTGAGATCATAATGGTTGTACATCCCACTTGTTTTAGAAATCTGTAAAGTAAATGAATTAGAAACCGCACATCAGCAGGTTTCTCCAATGGTAGCGTAAGAGCTGTGATAGAGTCAATGACCAGTCTATTAGCGTCAACATCTTTGATCGTTTCTAAGATTCTATTTAAATTACCTTGAATTCCCAACTTCTTAGTTGTAGATAAGTCTAAAATTTTGATCAGTCCTTCAGATTCAAGTTTCTCATAATCCCATCCAAATCTCAACAAATTGTGAAGAAGCGAGATACGGGTTTCAGAAAAAGAGACGTAAACACCAATCTCAGAATCCCTTGTTGCACCTTCATATAAAAATTGAGCTGCGAATATAGATTTTCCAGTGCCAGGGTTGCCTGCTAATAGAATTATGCTCTCTTGTGAGAATCCATCTTCTACTAATTCATCAAATTCTGGAATATATGTAGGTACTCTTGGAAGCAGTCTTATCCCTCTTTTTCATGATAATTTAACTTTACTATTGTATATTAATTAGAGATTTAAGTAATTTCTCACTGAGTAAATCTGATAAAGAATTTGTTTTGTTAATACTAATTAAGTGTTAAATTTTTTAAAAATTTGGAAGGTTTCCTTCATTATTTTTTATGACGTTTTATACTAGCTTCGTTGATTTGATGAATCAGATTGTAGACTTCGTTTAGGTCTTCTTTTACTAATTCTATGTTTGGAAGGATACAATGTCCACCTATACCTTCAGAATCTACATAAAGCTTGTTGGACCCTTTTGAGCCAACAGGGGGACGATTTCCTAGATATTGATGTATTTGATCGGCGAACATCCACATTTCATTGTAATCGATATCATATTTCATAGCGATTTCTTCAGTTTTCATAGCATAGGTTATCAAAAACCCAAAATAGGTAGTATCGCAGAGTATTTTAGCAAATTCTAAAGTATGTGGCGTCTTCGCCTGATAACCATTTATGTCCATATCGGAGAGAAGGCGCTTAAATAAATTGCAATCGTCATGATAAGAGGCGTAAAATTTATCATACCTGCCCAAGTCAAATTCCATACGTGCATGAACTCCACGAATAGGACTAAACAGAACTTGCAGTTCACGTGAAAGCCTTTCATCCCTACCAATCTTCCTTGTCGTGAAGGGTTTAACAGTTGAGTGAATAATCAGCATCTTCGGATTATATTTTAAGACATGTTTCACTATAATGTCAACATAATTATCACTATATGGAATACAACTGTGCAGTATCCCAACGGTTTCACCGCTCCATTCGCCCTTACATTTTTCTACTAGTATGTCTACACCCACAACTTCTCTTACGTTGGAAACAAGATTAAACCATGGAAGTCCGATTTCTCCTAAACCTAGAATAATATCCATTTATATCACTTTCAAAACCATTAATGTTTCTTTAACAGCTTGATCATTTATCAATCCTCAATTTTTTCAGGTCGATGAGATCGTGTGGATCTCAATGCAGCCGCGCATACTTGGAGTGCTTTCAATCCATCTTCTCCATTGGGGATAGGATGTTTATCGTTTAATATTGAGTTTACGAAGTGTTCAAGTTCTAAGCGTAAAGGTTCAGATGAATCTATAAACGGAGTATAACTTCTCTGTTTATCCTCTACAGTGATCTCTTGAGAGATGTATTCGATGTTGAGAGTTCCTTCTGTACCTGTTACGATAAGTCTCCTAATTTTTCGTGGTGTGAGCCAATTCGTTTCGATGAAAGCGTTTTTGTTCCCTGTAAACCGAATGTTAATGTTTGCATAGTCTTCAAATTTATGGGCTATACTACCTGCAACAGCGTATACATCTTGTATGGGTTCTTTCTTGAAAAGTTGCAAAATAATGTCAATGTCATGTATCGCTAAGTCTTTAATGATGCCAACGTCACCTATGCGTTGAGGTCTTCTTGATACCCTGCGGGCGTGAGCGAGAATCACTTCACCTATCTCATTGGATGAGATGACGTTTATGGCTGCTGTAACAGCAGGGTTGAATCGTTCTACAAAGCCTATCATGAGATACCTATGGTTTCGGTTTGCCGAGGCAATAATTTTGTTTGCTTCTTCAATAGAGTTAGCCATGGGCTTTTCTACTAGCGTATGTTTACCTGCTGCTAACGCATCTAACGTAATGTCAGCATGGGAGACCGTGGGTGTACAGATAGATACAGCGTCTATGTCACTCCTTTCAAATATTTTATCTGAATTGAGATACCAGTCAACACCATATTTTTCACCTATTGCCCTCGCCACATGCTCATCTACGTCACTTACAGCTTTAAGATGAGTACAGTCCAGTTCACTATAAACACGAGCGTGATTTTTACCCCATGATCCACAGCCTATTACACCGACGCTTAATTTCCGCATGTAAATTCCACAAATATAGATTATAATGTAGTTATCGATAATATTTACTTTTTGAGCATTCCCCTGTTATAGTTCAGGATTGAATGAACCATTTTTAGAAATGTTGCCAAGATGGATAAATAAACGAATAGTCTCAAATCGATCGTGATGGTGTTTGAGATCCCACCTATTTCAGATGATATTTCGGTTATACCGAGAGATCCAATACTTCCAAAACCAATCCCAAAAAATGTGATCACAAGCCAGAAGATGTTAGATGAAAGTGAGATCAGTAAATGTGAAATGGAAGTTTCTTCCGTGAAACCCTTCATAAGCGTAAATATTGACATGATCAATCCTAATAATGCAAACTTGGTTAAAAGATCGTATAAGTTGAACCCTTGAAGAGCGAGGACATCCAGTATTTCTAAGGGAATCATCTGTAGAATGATTAGTGGGGACGCTGTGAAGATGATAAATGTAATTAACACGTGCAGTATCGTCTTTATATTGAATTTCAGTTTTCATCGCCTCCAAGTATCACCATTTTATTTGTGAATCCAACGAGGTCTCCAAGCGTTCTCACAGTGAAAGTAAGCTCAAGAGTTCCTATATTTTGTTCAAGATTGATGCTCCAAGCCATCTCTGTTGGAATTAGAAGTTTAATGGCGAATGAGGTTGTATCTCTAGAATTGATATTCAGTGATGTTGAATCTTTGGCTATGTTTTGTCCATCACTATTTAGAGTTGCTACCTCAAAGAATAGGGTAACATCTAAGAATGCATTATTCGTGAGGTTTCCATCTAAAATGACAAATAGGTCTCCTGTGGAATCGTCAACGTTAAATGTAAAATTAAAGGTTTCAGTTGAGATGACGGCTAATGAGACAGTGACTATGGTATGTAAACTTAACCCTAAAAAGAATAAAGAAAACAGTTGAAACAAGAGAATTGTAATTTTGAGTAATTTGGTCTTATTCAAAAGAAGGTACCACATTAATTGTAATGACTTCACATTTACATCGAATTGAAAGTTAGAATGTATAATAACATAACTAGGATTTATATTTCTAATGATAAAGAAGATGGGTGTGAACGATTGAGAATTGAAAAAGTTGTTGAATATGCGTATAACGCACTAATTGAAGTTATGAGTGCAAATCAAGGGGAAAAAATGGTTATCGTGTGTGATGATAGTAAAGAGGGAATAGGGGAAATCTTTACTAAAGCGGGTTTAAAGGCTTCATTATACACTAGAATGGCGCTCTTGGAAACTAAACCAAATGAATACCGAGAGAAACTTTCTCAAGATATAAGAGAGATTTTTAGTGTGAAGAGACCAGATCTTGCAATTAACCTGTTGAGAGGGACATCTGAAGAGACCCCGTTTCGGATACAACTTATCAATTTGGAAACAAGGAATAAAGACATCCGCTTAGGCCATGGACCTGGAATTACCTTGGATATGTTAACTGATGGTGCTTTAGCATTGAGCATTGCAGCTTATAAGAAGATGAATTCTCAAGCAGACAGAGTAATTGCAGCTACCAAGGGAGCTCAAAGAATCGAGGTGACAACACCGAAGGGGACAAATGTGGAACTTTCCATTCAGAACCGAGAATTCTTCAAGGATGCAACGATTACAGATGAAAAGTGGGGAAACTTACCAACAGGAGAAGTGACAGTAGGCCCCATAGAGAATAGTCTTAAAGGAGTTATTGTCTGCGATTTAGCTATAGGAGGAGTGGGTCTTATAGAAAATAATTTGAAGATCATTAGTGAAGAAGGGAAGGTGAAACGTTTAATTGGAGAGGGTTTACCTAAAACGGTTTTAGGGAAGGTTAAAAGAGCGCTCTCAACTGACATGATGGCTTCTGTCATCGGGGAAATGGGTATTGGATTAAACCCGAAAGCGCGAATTATGACTGAATTTTTAGAAAGTGAAAAGGTTTATGGCACCGTCCACTTTGCTTTTGGTCGAAATATAGACTATCCTACAGGGTGTGAAAACAATTCAGCAAACCATATGGACTTTC
>JAUWJG010000070.1 GCA_030607815.1 Candidatus Bathyarchaeota archaeon | reverse complement strand
TAATCGTAAAAGGGATATGCATTGAAGATGTGAGTCAAACAGCTGCCAATGTTGAACAAGGAACCCGGATTAAAAATAAGGATCCTCGAGTTTTCTTGGATGGTATCTATGTCTTTGAGAAAGGAGAAGGGATGTGAGATAATGGTAGAAACTAAACTTTCTATTGAAGTTAAGGAACAAGAGGGCGTAATTGTTAAACCTAAAATTGGTTTAGAAAAAAGACGCCTTCTTCGTATTCGTAAACTTCAGAAGAGTAAAAAACCAGATTTTATTCGACAGGAAAGTTGGAGATATAAAAGAGTGAAATCCTCTTGGAGAAGGCCTAGAGGTCGTGACAGTAGGATGAGAAAAAAGGATGCAGCATGGCCAAAATCAGTATCGATTGGTTACCGTTCACCAAGAAAAGTTTCTGGACTTCATCCATCAGGATTTGAAGAAATACTCATTTACAATCCTAAAGATTTAGAAAAAGTTAATTCAAAGAATGTTGTGAGAATAGGACACACCGTTGGATTAAAGAAAAGACTAATGATTATTGAGAAAGCTAGTGAATTAAACTTACGTGTCCTTAATACAAGAGGAGTTGGTGAAGATGAACTTAAAGAATCAGAGAAGAATGGCCTCTGAATCACTAAAGATTGGTAAGAACCGCGTGTGGATAGACCCGGAGAGGGGAGAGGACGTTGAGGAAGCAATTACTAGAGAAGAAATTCGTAAACTAATTAGTGAAGGAGTCATTAAAGCTGCTCCAAAGAAGGGAGTGAGTAGAGGGAGAGCACGAATCAATCAAATAAAAAGAAAAAAAGGTTTGAGGAAAGGTATGGGGCGTAGAAAAGGTAAGAAGACTGCAAGAATGCCAAGAAAGGAACTGTGGAAAATACGGATTAGAGCGATTAGGGCATATTTAAAAAATTTAAGAGACCGGAGAATTATTCAGAGAAAAATCTATCGTCGGTTATACCTTTTAGCTAAAGGAGGCATCTTTAGAAATGTCGCCCACGTTGAACAATATATAGACTCTAATAAACTTAAGAGACGGAGGTAAAATAGTTTGGCTAGAGGTCCAAGGTATCACGTTCCTTTTCGGCGTCGTAGAAGTGGTAAAACAGATTATAAAAAGAGGAAAACTATGATTCTCTCAAATATTCCTCGTTTTGTAGTGAGATGTTCCCTTAAACATATTACTGCTCAAATTATTGAAGCTCATTCCATTGGAGATAAAACTTTAGTTTCAGCGTCCTCCCAAGAGGTCTCTAAAAAGTTCGGGTGGAAAGCTTACTGTAGGAATCTGCCCATAGCCTACATTGTTGGTTTCCTTATTGGTTACAAGGCTCTATCCCAGGGGATCGATCGAGCAATTCTCGATATCGGTCTTAAGAGAGCTTCGAAGGGTGGTCGAGTCTTCGCTACCTTAAAAGGTGCTGTAGACGCAGGTTTTAATATGCAATATAATGCAAAAATTATGCCTCTTGACTCACGAATAAGAGGTGAACACATTGTTTCCTTTGCGAAAGAACTGTTTGATACCGACCCGCTCCTGTATGAGAAGACTTTTTCTGGATATTTATCGCGAAATTTTAAGCCTGAGCAACTTACTGAACACTTTGAAGAAGTAAAAAGAAGTATTACAAATGTCTTTATGAAGGAGAAGTAAATATGTCTAGATATAACCAAAGAAATGAGACTTGGATTCCTAAAACAAAACTTGGAAAAATGGTTTTAGAAGGTAAGATAACTTCAATTGACGAAGTTTTTAATCAAGGTTATAAGATTTATGAATCAGAAATAGTGGATCATTTACTTCCGAACCTTCAACAGGAAGTTTTAGATGTGAGTATTGTCCAAAAACAGACAGATGCTGGAGAAAAAACTCGTTTTAAATCTTTAGTCGTTGTTGGAAATTATGATGGCTACTTTGGATTAGGAACTGGGACTCATAAACAAACCAGAGTGGGGATTCAGAAAGCTACTATTGCAGCTAAACTCAATATCTTTCCGGTGAGAAGAGGTTGTGGTAGTTGGGCATGCGGTTGTGATAAATCTCATTCTCTTCCTTTTAAAGTAATGGGTAAATGTGGCAGTGTTAGAGTAGTTTTAATCCCAGGGTCTAGAGGTTTAGGCATAGTGGCTGGTAAAACCGCTAAAAATATAATATCTTTCGCTGGGATTAGGGATTGCTGGACTAAAAGTCGAGGTTCTACAAGAACTGTTCCATCCTTTGCTTTTGCAACAGCTGATGCTTTGATGAATACTTATAAAATAATCTCATCAAAGGATTGGGTTAGGTGAATCAGATTGGCTGAAGAGAAGGGATGTTGCTTGGCTTTACTTCGTATCCGTGGTAATGTGGGTATTCGAAAAGAATATGAATATGTATTTAGACTCTTGCATCTGACTCGGAAAAACCATGTGACATTATTAGAAGAGACTAAATCTAATTTAGGAATGCTCCGGAAAATAAAGGATTACTCCACATGGGGTGAAGTTTCTCTGGAAACTCTTTTTCTTTTATTAGATAAGAGAGGATCATTGAAGGGAAATAAAAAATTAACGAATGATTATGTCAAGAATGAACTTGGCTTTTCATCAATAGCAGAGTTAGCTCAAGCAATTTATGTCTCAGAAATTAATTTCTGGAAACTTTCTAACGTTAAACCACTATTTCGTCTGCATCCTCCTAGAAAAGGTTTCCGCAAGTCGATTAGAAGACACTACCCTAATGGTGAATTAGGCTATAGAGGGGAAGAAATAAACAAGCTCCTTTTAAGGATGATATGATAATGCGTAATAACTTGTGAAAAGAAGGTTATGGAAATGCCGCAAAGATTTAGAAAAGTTAGGAAGCATCGTGGTTCAAGAAGTCACGGTTGGGGTGTTAGGCAACATAAGGGTAAAGGTAGTCATGGTGGGTTCGGAAGAGCTCAGGGACACAAAGGTAAATGGACCTACACGGTTAAGTATGAACCTGATCGTTATGGGAAACATGGGTTTAAATCTCATACAAATGTGGAACTTGCTACAATCAATGTAGGCGAGCTTGATGAATTAGCCAACAGATTATTAGCGGAGGGTAATGCAGTGAAAGATGATAAATTCTATGTTATTGATTTAGCTAAGCTTAACATTGACAAACTTCTCGGTTCTGGAAACGTGAAACACCAACTAAAAGTTAAAGTGAAAGTTCATTCTCAATTGGCTGCAAAGAAAATTGAAGATGCTAAGGGTATAATCATACAAATAGAATAATCGAGCTCTTGATTAACGTCTTATCACTTTTAAAATCAAAACCTCACTATAATGGTAATGTTTTAATTTACATTACAAGACGTAAGATTTAAATCTCTATTTGAACTGATGGCAATATTCAACTTTGATAGAAATAATGAAAGTAAATGAGGTGTAAACGTTTAATGGGTTTAGTTATTACATTAAGTGGTTTACATGGTACAGGTAAGACAACATACGCTAAAACTCTCTCACAAATCTTCAACCTTCGCCATATCTCTGCAGGAATACTTTTTCGTCAAATAGCTGCTGAAAAGAAGATATCCATCTCAGAACTTACCCAAATGGCGGCAAGAAATGATAAAATTGATCAGTTAATTGACGAAAGAACTAGAATGGAAGCAGAGAGAGGAAATGTCATAATAGATGGGTTATTAGCTGGTTGGATAGCCCTCAAATATGTTAATATTAAACTCTATTTAACGACCTTAGATAATGTAAGGTTCTCAAGAATAGCAACGAGGGAAAATATCTCCACAATAAATGCACAGAAACTAACTCTGTTTAGAGAAGAAATTGAGAGAAAGAGATTTATAAAATATTATAACCTTAACATCGATAATTTGACTATATACGATTTAATCTTAAATACTGACCTGCTTTCTATTGAATCAAATATTATGATCATGAAAAATTTCATTCAAGAATATGTTAAATTACATGGAGGGATATAAAATACCAGCTATAGAAATTGGACGAATCTGTATAAAAATAAAAGGAAGAGAATCAGGAAAAAAATGTGTAATTGTAGATATTATCGATAAGTCTTTTGTTCTTATCACAGGACCTGAGACTTTAACGGGAGTAAAACGGAGAAGGGCTAACGTGCAGCATATCAGATCTACAGAAAACACTGTATCCATTAAACGAGGGTCTAGCGATGAAGATGTCATTAAAGCATTAGAAACTGCTGAAAAATTGAAAATATGAAAATCAAAATAG
>JAUWJG010000020.1 GCA_030607815.1 Candidatus Bathyarchaeota archaeon | reverse complement strand
GTGTCAATTGCAAATGGAATGGTTGGATACATCCCTACTAAAAACGCGTATGAGATAGAGTACCCTTATGAGACGAAGATGCGTCGAGTTTACGGGGTTTACCCATTCTCAACTGATGTGGAGAAAGTGACTATTGAGTCAGCGTTACAACTGATCAATTCGACCTAAAAGATTTTCTTGCACCCGTCTTATAGTCTACAATTTTATCAACATTTAATGCCACAGTAATAATTATAGATTTGAACAACATACTTTCAAAAAAAATAGTGATATGTAAAGATGCAACCATTAAATTGAGGGTAAAGTAGGTTTCAGATCTTAGATATGGATGAAAAAATAGTTTGATCTTATTCATATCTCGAATTTTTCGATTATCTTAGATTTCTTCGCTCCAGTTATCATGGCAACGACGTGTAGATAATTTTCCAAACCGGAGTCTTTTATTCTGTCTCTTAATAGTTGATCGATTTGAAATATTCCCGCAGATTCAGTCATTTGTATCCTAATAGTTATCGGTTTCTTGGTTCCTTCTTCAATTTTAACACTCTTAATAGATAGAGCTGATATTGAGTGTATGTCAATGGTCCCGGCTTTGAAAGGAATCCTTGCTCTACCTTGTTCCATATCTAGCGCATCAGCAATTCTGACAACACCTGCTTCTACCGTAAGAGGTTTCCTCGGAGGACCATGAGTAGCCAATGCATGGAGTACCTCTGATGCCATTATTGTTGCATGTTCTTGGTCATAAATCGTTTCAAGATAGTTCTCGAGAAAGCTCAAGGATAATAAGAGGCTGTATTCTTCATGTTTTTCTCTTACAACAGCCATTCCAAGATCATGAAATATCGAAGCAAGCACTACGATAAGTTCAGCGTCATCATTTGTCATATGATAGTTCTTGATGATGTTCGGTGTAATACCTTTCTTAATCAAGATTCGGAGAATCCGCAGAGCGGAGTTGGCAACAATCGTGACATGTATGGGACCATGATCTGTGAAACCCATACGATCAATTGCCATAACATTAGCACACTTCAAATACGTGTGTAACTTGATATCGCCACTCATCTTCTTAACTAAGGTTCTAAGTTTATCATTTTCTCCACATGGTAACTTTAGAAAAGTATGCAACAACAGTCACCATCGCATCTAAATTAATTAACTGGTAATAATAAATTCATTGTTGATATTAATTTGTTTTACTATAGTAAACGGCTAGTATGCAGGAAGAAGATGGTTAAAACTGAATAATTAGCGCACCTTTAGAAAATAAATGTTATCAAACTAAGTTGCCAACAATTTTGCGCAGATTGGTTAAAAGAAAAAGAAGAGAATGTACAAACTAGGTTTCTTTACAAGAAAAAGATTACTGTTCAGACCATCTCTCAAATAAATTATTGTGAATCCCTACAGAGTCTAAAACTTTTCCTACGATGAAATCGACGAGGTCATCAATCTTCTTCGGCTTATGATAGAAAGCCGGCATTGCTGGTAATATAACAACGCCTTGCATAGCTAATTCTAATTGATTACGAAGATGTATAGCATTCAATGGGGTTTCACGTGGTACAAGGATTAGTTTTCTGTGCTCTTTCAACGTAACGTCTGCGGCTCGCAAAATGAGGTTTTCGGAATATCCTTGAGCAATACCTGCCACCGTTTTAGAGCTGCATGGAATTATGATCATGCCATCAGCGAGGAAAGAACCACTGGCGAGAGGAGCGTAGAAATCGTCTTCAGCATAAGTCTTAGTTGCCAATTTTTCTAATTCGTCTTTAGTTGTTTCTAATTCATGGTAAAGTATTTTTTCACTCGCATTACTAATGATCAGATGGACTTCAACATTTTTCTCTTTTAATACTTCAAGAAGGCGTTTACTATAGATGACGCCGCTTGCACCTGTCACTGCTATAATTAATCGCATTTGTACACATCTTAAATAGTCAATTAAAGAGTATATTACTTCACTTAGAAACACAAGTATAAGCGTTTAACTGTTATTTGTAGATTTTGATCTTGTTTAAGGTTTTATCTTGATAATGATAATTAGACAAGATCTTCAATAGATGAGTAAGAAATTATCGATACAGATTATCCATTTTGAGATCAGTAAACAACAATTTATTCATGTACCGAATAATTGACATCCTTATTTAAAGGGAAACATATTCCCAGTTACTAAATTCTTCTTGTTAAACGTAAAGTGTTCATGAAAAGATTCTACTAGAATTTTTCTCGCAATTATACTATTTCTTATGTACATTACTTTTAGCTGATTCATCTACGGTTAAAGAAATCTTGAACCATACATATAATCAATTATGATTATTCAGATTATCCAAAGAGAGATTACATACAAGACGCTATATCTATCGTCTTAAGACAAAAATTAGATAATCATTACTTTTATTGTATGCATAATCTCTTTAGTTGAAAAAAAGAATAAGTAAACTGAACATATACTTTTCAAGAAGTACTTAGATCATTCTAGAGCTAATTCCATTTCTAATCCTTTCTCAGGATAAGGATATACTAGTATATTTTCTGGTAAAATGTTAATCGTAATGTTATCATTGAGATGAAATTGATGATTTTTAATGCCTAAAGCCATTTTGATAACGATTGGGTCACCATTAGACAATTTCATTCGAACACGTCCTATGTTTCCAGAGTACATCACTTCCGTGATTATACCTGACAGGGTATTACCCATTTTTACATGAGTTATATAAGCAAATTCAGGTCTGAAGGCAACTACTACACGATCATTTACGTTATAATTCCCATTTTTAGTTAGGAGGCGTAAACCATCTCCGATTTCAATTAAAGATTCATCATCCGAAATCTTAAGAATTATACCTGTAAGAAAATTTGCTTCACCTACAAAATTTGCAGTGAAAATGTTCTTTGGTTTAGTATATAGATCAATTGGATTCCCTACTTCTACAATTCTACCACGCTTCATAACAATAACACGATCAGATATGGACATAGCTTCCTCTTGATCGTGTGTAATATGAAGAGCGGTTAACCCTAAATCTTTCACAAGCTTCCTTAATTCATAGCGTAGCTCAGTTCGAACCTTTACATCGAGAGCGCCCAAAGGTTCATCAAGGATAAGAAGCTCAGCTCTTGAGGTTAAAGCTCTTGCTACAGCCGTCTTCTGTTGTGTACCACCACTCAATTCAGAAGGATATGCGTCTGACCTAGCACTTAGCTTGATCAATTCTAGCATCTCAAGAGCTAAAGGATTTGTCTTTTCAGGTGACCAACCCTTCACTGCAGGCCCATATGTGATATTTTCCCAAACAGTCATATGTGGAAACAGTGCAATGTTTTGAAAGACATAACCTATCCCTCTATCTTCTATTGAAACCTCGTTTACCAGGTTACCGGCTATATATATTTCACCCTCATCTGGTTTGATTATCCCTGAAATATTTTTTATGAGAGTTGTTTTACCGCAACCACTAGGACCTATTACTGACACATATTCTCCATCATTAATTGTGAGATTAATATTATCATTCGCAACGATATTTCCATATCTCTTAGTGACATTAACAAGTTTTACTTCTGGCAATTAAATCGCCTCAATCTCTTTGAGAAGCCCAATCTTTGGATACTCAAAGACGTAACATTTTTCTGGAAGAAATGAAACAAAAACATGCTCTTTTGGTTTTTGTGACTTATATGCATCGGAAATTAACCTCTTAGAAGATACAGTGATACCATTGTCAAGCTTTATCACATACTCTATTGAACTCCCAAGAAACATTGTAGATTTAATCATTCCCGAAAAAATGTTTGATTCAAGTCCATCAACTTTTCCAAGTATTATATCTTCGAGTCTTACGGCTACAACTACTTTTTCACCGACATTTCTACTAATATCTGAAACATGAACCTTCTGACGATCAAGGATTTCAATAATAGAACCCGAATCATCCACTTTGATAACGTTTCCTTCAAAGAAATTAGCTCCACCAACAAAACTCATTATAAACGCGGACTTGGGGCTTGTGTAAATCTCATGTGGAGTTCCCATTTGCTCTATCTTACCCTTTCGGATAACCACAACTCTATCAGCAATCATCAAAGCCTCTTCTTGATCATGTGTAACGTGAATAGTTGTAAGTTCCTGATCCTCAGCTAATTTTCTTAACTGAGCACGAAGATCAACTCTTAATCTTGCATCTAAAGCACCCAAAGGTTCATCAAGCAAGAGAATTCTAGATCCAGAAGCGATACCCCTAGCTAACGCTACCCTTTGTTGCATTCCTCCACTTAATTCATGAGGAAAAGCGTCGCGTCTATCTGCTAGCTTAACCATCTCTAAGATTTCTAAGGTTAACCTCTTGATCCTACTCTCCTGATAATCTTTAATAACTGGACTAAAGGAGACATTCTGCCAAACATTCATGTGGGGAAACAGGGCAAACTGTTGGAACATATAGACCGCGTTCCGTTCCTCAGGAGGGAGCCCATTAACAAGTATTCCCGCAATATATATCTTACCTTCATCTGGTTCAAGTAAACCTGCAATTATTCGAAGCAGAGTAGTCTTACCAGCACCGGTAGGTCCTAGTACACAAACGTATTCTTTATCTTCAATTGATAGACTTAAGTGGTCAAGAGCAGTAACCTCATCGTACTTTTTTGTCACATCTACTAATTGAATTAATGACACTAGCTAAATCACCGTCGTGTTGTTAGTCTAATTATCGCAAGTAGGATAAGAGACAAGATAATCAAGTAAGTCGAAGTGAATAGAGCTGCAGGTATCGCGAGAGCTTCAACCATGTTAACGACTAAAGCAGGAACAGTAACATCTCGCCCCATTACAATAAATGTAGCTCCGGTCTCCCCAATTGAATGAGTAAAAGAGAGAATAAAACCCGTGAGGATTCCCCCCTTAATCAAGGGAAGAGAAACCGTTTCGATAGCGTTGTAAGCTGTAGCACCAAGTGTTCGAGCTGAATCTTCATACATCTGAATATCTGAGCCTTCGTAAGCGGCTATTACAGATTCTACTATTACTGGAACTGAAAAAACAATATGGGTGAGGATAATCAACCATATACCAGAGCTTACTAGGTTAAAACCATTAGATCCCCAGAGGAGGAGGACTGATAGACCCAAAGACGATGTAGGAATTATCAGAGGTACTTTAAGTACAGATCGAATGACCCCTCCGTACCACCACCGTTTAATAATAAATGCGAGGGGAATCGCGATGCACATCGCAATAAAAGTTGAAGTTAAAGCTACAATGAGGGAAGTTAAAGTTGCCTTAAGCACTGAATTAAAATAGTTAGATGGACCGAACAGTTGATATAAAACTCCACCTTGAATTTTACCAGTATAGGGATCCCCTGACCAATAAAAGATTACAGAATTTAAAACAACTACAATAGGAACTAAAACCGTTATTACAACAATGAATAAGGGTACAAAATTTTTAATATGGGTAAATTTTCTAGAAGCAAATCTTTCAAACTTAACAATCCAATTAGATAAAGTTCTAGGAAAACGATATGGAACACTAAAAAAGCTTGAGCCTTTATTAAGATACACTTCTATAGGTAAAATGATTAACCAAGCAATAACTACCAAAAGACTTCCCATAAACGAGGCCGTTGCTAGTTTAAACTCAGATGTCCACCTAACTATCGCTATCGAAGCAGTTGAACTCACACCCGAAACGATGAGAGTTGCACCAGTCTCTCCAAGAGAACGTGCAAACGCTAAAACAGATCCTGAAAAGATCCCTGAAATGGATAAAGGAAATAAAATTTTTCTAAAAGTTGTTAAAGGATTAGCACCCAACGTTCGAGAAGCTGTCTCGAAAGTGGTCTCTATTGACTCAAATTTAGTCGCAATTGTTCGAACGATATATGGGAAAGTTAGAGCAATATGAACAATAAATACTAGAAAAGGAATGTTAAGAAAAGGTATTACAGCATCAAGAGATATTAACCCAGATTGTAATCCAAAAATCCCCCCTATCCCAGTTGCAGTAGTCCAAGTGATAAGAGTTGCAAAGCCAAAACCTGATGTAGGAATCACAAGGGGAAGAGTTATGAGATCCTCCAAAAAGCTTTTTCCACGAAACTTCTTTCTTGCAAGAATGTAAGCAAGAGGTATTCCAAAAATTAAATCGAATGCTACTGTGAACAGGGACAATTTAAATGAGAAGAATAGAACTTGTTGGATCTGCCTCCAATTTTCATCACCAATAATAGGATTAGCAAACACTTCATAATTTACTTCATCCCATCGTGTAAAGACATATGATATCAAGTAGAAGGTAGGAAGTAAAACAAAAAGGATTAAAGCACAGAGTGTAGCCCATCTCGCTAGATTAGAGAGAGTAATTGATCTCTTCAATCTTAAAATCATTCAACCACTTCTAAAACTGTGTTCGTCTAACCTTAACCCAAACTGTAAAAATTGCTTCCATCACTTCGCCCTTTAAAGGTTTCATAATGGGTATATTTATTTCATATTGGACACCATTTGAAAGATTAAAGATCGTTTGATCCAAAGGCACACTCGCTATTGCAGGTCTAAACCCATGTTCCTCAGCTAGTTCTTGGTTTTCAGATTCGAGAAGGAAAAAGAGGTACTGTCCAGCAGCAAACCTCTGCCAACGATCTATCCAAGTCCCATTTAGAACCACAAAAGGATGATCAGCAAGCAGCGTTCCACTTTCAGGATATATTGCAACAAGAGGATCACCCCATTTTTTAAGAGCTTTCAGAGAATTATCAAGAACAACATTTTCATAAATACCAAAAAATTGTATTTCATCAGGCCCATTATCAGCTGCCCAAGCACCGAAATCCCCGGTACTTTTACCATAATAAATAGCCTTAGACTCGATAGTTCTCACTATTTCAATAACAGTCTCATTCTTTAAATCATCAATTGTAAGATCTTCAGGTTTTTTACCAGCAGCTTCAGCGAACTCTAAGATAACGGTCATTGTTCCCCCATTACTTAAAAGTGGATCTGGATGTCCATATTTAAAATCGACCCCTTCCTTCGCTAATCGATAAAGATCCATGAATCCAGTTACATTATGCTCATCCAGATAAGATCCCCAACCAGCCATAACTACTGGAGAAAGAACTAGTGGAGTCCAATCTACAGCAATATCATTAACACTACCCGTTACATTACGCCATTTCGTATTCATATATGAAATCCAAATGCTGGAAGCAGGACTCCAAACAGTTGGTCTCTCACTCCCATCCAAAATCCGGTTTACAGTATCATGCGTCCCCGTAACAATAAGCCTGACATTTACAGAAATATTAAATAGCTTTTCAAACCACACCTCAAATTTAGGTGTAACTTGTGCAATCCATCCTTGTTTTTCACTCGTATAGAGAAAATCAAATTCAATCTCAGTAGGCATTCCCAGTCCACTATATTGCGTTCTCCTACTTGAATAAATCATAGAAATCGCTGAGAAAGCAACAAATCCTAATAAAATTCCAGTAAGAAGCAACAGATAGCCCCGCCGTACAAACAGAACCTTTCTTCTATTTTTCATCAATATAGATTACCACCTAAATTGAAAGATAACTTAACTTCTTTCACAAACATAAGAATCTAACATCAAAAGGGATACTCAGAGTATTATTAACTTTAACACAGATTATTCCTCTAACATATTATCAGTAAATGATATTAAAGTCTAAATCTATCGGGTAACACTTTCAATCCATAAATTTATACTTAACGATTATCATACCGTCACAGCCATTAAGTACCCATAACAATAACTGAATATTCATTTGAATCAATCTTTCAAAATTATTAAGTACTTTCAAGTAATATAACAAAACGGTGACTAGATATGTCTAAGTCAAACATAATGGTATGGTTATCAAGACGCGAAGAGAAAAAGATTTTAAACCTGTGTAAAAAACATCTAGACAAGATAGTTGAAACTGTCAAAGCAATGGCTCAAGTTGTACACGCTTTCTGCGACGAAGACTTTAATGCGCTAGAAGATCATTATAGAAAAACTTTTGACAGCGAAAGGGAGGCTGATGAGATTAAACGCCAAATTCTACACGATTTATCAAAAGGTCCCCTACACCCAATTGATAGAGAAGAAATTATACGACTCGTATTGACAGCGGACGATATAGCGGAGAATGCAAAGTCATGTGCCAGAAAATTGCGCTTAACATCTAATGAAAACCTTACAAATAATATAAAAATTAATATAAAAGAGATGGCTAACCGATGCGTTGAAATAGTTGAGAAGGTGATACAGGCGTTTATTGCACTCAGTGAAGATGTTAAAATAGCTATCAAAGAAGCTAATGAGGTAGAATTGTTAGAAGAGAGTATAGATGAGTTCCGTATAGGGCTAATAAAATTGGTTTTGAAGTACGGTGATGAAACCGAGAAAATAGGATCTTGGCTCATGCTTCTAAACGCCATAGAAAACATGGAAGAAGTGGCTGACCACTCTGAAGATGTAGCCGACGTTATAAGAAGTATTGCAATACTCAGTTAACTTACAAAAGACGGAGCTTTAATAGTGGAAAACCAAATTCTGTTAATAATTGGTTTAGTTCTGTCTTTTTTTATAGCATGGAACTTGGGTGCAAATGATGCCGCAACTCCTTGTGATACTGCAGTTGGAGCAAGAGTAATAACTCCCAAAAAAGCAATACTTCTTTTTGCTTTTTTCTCAGCGATTGGCGCCCTTTCCCAAGGACACATGAATATTACAACTATATCAAAAGGCATTGTTCCAGTTATAGACCCGTATGGTGCCATTACCATCACTTTAGCTGCTGGATTATGGTCAACGTTTTGTACTTGGAAAGGTTTGGAGATTTCCATGACCTATACAATTGTAGGAAGCGTGATAGGGTACGCGATGATAGTTTACGGGTCATTTGAAGTGGAAGTACTTAGTAGAATACTCATCTCCTGGGTAGTTTCTCCTCTCAGCGGAATAGTTCTAGCCTATGCACTTTATAAACTCCTAAGAAAAATATTCGAGAACGTCTTAGAGGATAAACGTTTTAATAAAATAATTTCTTATGCACTTATAGGCGCTCTCTGTTTCTCAGCTTACTCCTTTGGAGCTAATGATGTTGGAAATGCTACAGGCGTCTACGTTGCAGTCACCAACGAAGTCCTAGGTCTTCCAGATAGTTCAACCATGCTTCTATTAACAGTTTTGGGCTCTATAGGAATTGCAGTTGGTGGATTAACGTGGGGCCGCAAAGTTATCGAAACGGTAGCTTTTAAAATTGTCAGGATTGACGTCCTCTCAGGTTTAGCGGCAGAAACAACAAATGCACTGGTAGTCTATCTTTTTACTACAATTCCATACATCTATTTAGGATATGGTCTTCCAGTCTCAACTTCAATTGTAGGCATAGGTGCAATAGTAGGTACGGCTTTTGCCAGAGGGCAAGGCCTAGTTGATAAAATGACCATGGTACGCTTATTGGTCACTTGGCTTATCACTCTTCCAGTGACTGCAACTATAAGTGCAACGCTGTACATGATTTTCACGAATGTCGTAAAACTCCTTTGAACTCTTGCCTACGCATCTTAAATGGATTATTTCAATCATGCGCGTGTTATTAAGAGTCTCCAGCTAATAAAAGCCTAATAAAATCGGCAGTACTAACACATCTATCTGAAGCGTACTCTATGGAATCAACAAGATCCTTTAACACCATTATTATGGGGAAATCGATCTTTTTTGAGTTCTTAATAAAGGAGATCTTTACTAACAAGTGTAGATTATCAATTAGCCCCTCCATCTCATCCACTTTCTGAATAAACTCCACCGATTTAGAAGAAGTTTCATCAAGAAACTCAATACTTGATCGTACAAACCCTATACTCTTAACTAAAGTCTTAGACATTTCAATAATAAGAGCTAATATCTCTTTAGGAATAACCGCATGAACTTCCACTAAAATCTTGACACTTCTCGCAGCGTCCTTAATGTGATCAGCTAATCTATCTAGACGTGTCACGAGTGCTTTCAAGTCTTCTCGATACTTAAATGGAAGAGTCCCTTTAGTTAATTCTTCAAGTACAGCTCTACGTAAATTGTCTATCTCAACCTCTGAAACAAATAGTCGGTCAATACATTTCACGGTATCTACGTTTTTACCTTCAGAAAAAGCTTGAATGGCTCGCTCTAAATCGTTCACTGTACTAATTACCTTAACAATCAAAGTTTGTGCAAGGTTTAAAGTCATTGTTTGACGTCGTTTCTCAAACCAAGATAACATACCTTTTTTAGCCATGTTTTCACAAACTAGATTATAAAGATTCACCTATAAAAAGTCAATATATAAAACATTTTATTTAATCTATTACATACGACTGCAAATATCAATACTTTTCGCTGTGAAAAGTAGAACCATCTAAACAAAATAATTAGTAAAACATAAACAATTTAAAATTGAAAACCTTAAAACTAAAACACATATTCAAAGTATAGTCTACACGAAAAAACATTACATTTAGTAGAGCTGGAACTTATGAAGCAAGTGTTATTCATTTGTATGCATAATTCTTCTCGTTCTCAGATGGCGGAGGGACTATTAAATGCATATTACGGTAAAGAATACAAAGCTTATAGTGCAGGAATAAAACCTAGCAATATTAATCCGTATATTGTAAAAGTAATGGCTGAAATAGGTATTGACATCTCAAAAAAACGTTCAAAGAGTATTGAAGAATTCAGAAAAAAAATCTTCGACATTGTGATAACAGTATGTGACCACGCAAAAGAAGAATGTCTATACTTTCCGGGAAAACGAAATATCCATAAGAACTTTAAAGATCCATCTCAAATTAAGGGGAGTGAAGATTTTATTTTAGAAGGAACCAGACACATTAGAGATGAAATCATGGACTGGATATTGGAAACTTTTTATATTAAACCTAAAAACTTCAAACAAAAGGCGTAAATAACCTTTAAAAGAGGATAATAATTTAAAAAAAGATTTCTTGTGATATATGTAAGGATGTTTTCGGATCAACCGTTCTCCTAATTTGTTATATAGAAGAATAGCATATTTAGAGAATTCATTGTTTTCAGATTTTTCTTGAAAGAATTGTTGTGTATGGATCGTTTGCTTTCTTAGGGAAAGGAATTTCTTCTCCGTCTATAATCAATATACATTCTTTACTCTTCGTGAAGGAGCCTACGTAACTCGTATTAACGCAAGTATTATGTAGTGCTTTTTTGACTATGTTTCCACTTTCTGGACTGATGGACATGAGGATTGCACCGGTTGAAGACATCGCTAATACGTCT
>JAUWJG010000048.1 GCA_030607815.1 Candidatus Bathyarchaeota archaeon | reverse complement strand
ATGAGAATCATTAAAATAAAAGATATAATGTCATCACATAGACTGAGTTAATAATCTTTAATTATCATGATCGGTATATCCTGAGTTGTCAGACTAATTAAATTAGGAATTGATAAAATAAATATGTCAAAGATATAAGTTCACAAATTGTTGACTTATGAAGGTGGTTAAGATGGCGAGGAAACATCGAAGTAAGAAATCGAAGAAGAAAAAGATGCGTAGGCAACAGCGAGCTCGGAAGAGGCGGAGAGCAAGATATAAATAATTTCTCACTTTTCCCAATTTTTCTCTTGCATCATCAGGAAATATTTATCCTCAAAATTTCTAAAAAGAGACATTTTTATGTTCTTATTATGCTGCTTTAGCATACTGTTTCTTCTAATATAATTCCTAAAATGTATATAGCTATCATTTATCCCGCTAAGATATAGAATAAACCAAATTCTAATGTACTATGAAAGATAAAAGACAAGTATCCCCATACAATGAAAGTAATTACTCTTGTATCTACAAATGTACCAAAGACTCTATAAATTATAATCTCTTTTTTTTTATGAAATATTCCAAATTAGCGCATTTTCAATCAAGTTTACAATTGACTCTGCAACAATGTTTATGATTTCTAATACACCATTAACATTCGCCACTTATGTTCTTAGACTTAATCTAAATACACTAGATACCCCAAAATCATGAATACTGGAAGTAAAGCATTTATTGTAAAGATTATTCTGCTTCTTCCTATTTTCTATTCAAGATAATCAATACGAAACCTATTAATGATTAAAATTATTAGTATATCCAGAAAAAAGATGTAATGTGATCAGATTTGATAGAACATTCCGATATAATCGATGAAAATATTATTCAAGAGGGCAGCGATGTTCTCTTTCTTTTAGATACAAAAAGAACTTTTTTAATTAATATTAAGAAGGGAGAGAAACTCCATACCCATAAAGGATTCATTCAAAACGAGGATTTAATTGGGAAGAAATATGGCAAGAAAGTTTTAAGCAGCCTTGGTTACGAGTTTGTTGCTCTAAAACCAACAATTTACGATTATATTAAGAAAGCCCGCCGCTCAACGCAGATTATCTACCCCAAAGACATAGCTTTAATTGTAGTTTATTCAAACATTGGTCCAGGTAGTAGAGTTGTGGAAGCAGGAACTGGAAGTGGGGCGTTAACATGTGCTCTTGCTCATTATGTTAAACCAAATGGCAGAGTATATAGTTACGAAGTAAGAGAGGAATTCTTACCAAAAGCTCGAAAGAATTTGAAGAAAGCGCATGTCTTAGAATATGTGGAGTTGAAAAATAAAGACATAATCTCTGGAATATTTGAGAGTAACCTTGACGCAGTCATTCTTGATTTAGCAACTCCTTGGCTTGTTATACAAAGAGCTTATACGGCTTTAAGAGGAAGTGGATGCATCGTTTCTTTCAGTCCAACAATTGAGCAGGTTGTTAAGACTGTCATTGAATTAGAGAAAAATGAATTTGTCGGTATTGTGACCATTGAGTGCATTATGCGGAAGATAAGGGTTAAAGAAGGGGCAACCCGACCAGAAACATTGATGCATGGTCATTCAGGATATATCACATACGCTAGGAAGGCTTTTAAAAAAAGCAATGATTTGAAACCACTTTTTTAACAAATTATGGGGCATGCTGGATAAAAAAATGGAAGATGATAAGAAAACTGTTCATAAACATTTTTATCTGAATAAAATTCTGCTAATTATCTTCTTTGTTGGATCTACCCTGCTCCTTGAATATATTTATGAGGTCACAAATACCACGACTATTTTGCCGCGTGAAGATGTCTTCCCTTCATGGATTTCTTCTTTAGATGCTTCACTACTTGTTCAGATTAATCCTGCTCTAACAAATCCTCTTCTCAATACAATCTTTTTTGTCGTAACACAAATGGGTAGAGTTTCAGTTGTTATATTATTTTCACTTCTTTTCTATTTTTTTGGTTATAAAAAAGAATCTATTCTAATTATTATCTCATTATTAATCGGAACGATTGCTATTTTTCTCTTAAAGGAACTTATTTCAAGACCTCGACCATTTTTAACACTTCCTACAATTATACCATTTATAAATGAATTGGGGACAAGTTTTCCAAGTGGTCATTCAACAAGACTTTTCGTTTTTTCTGCTGTGGTAACACGGAAGTTATCTCTGTTTTCTTCATGTCTCTATTTACTCTCTTTACTTGTCGCCTTTAGTCGACTTTATTTGGGAATACACTATCCTCTAGATGTTTTTTTTGGAGCTATTTTAGGGTGGACTATCGGTAAAATCACATTGAAACAGGAAAAAAGAATAATAGATTTCGTATCTAACTTTGTCCCATTTTAAAGCCGTCCTACTTATTCAGGAAGCTCTTCAATTTTTCTTTCATTATCTCATTTGATAATTGTGGATCAGCTTTTCCTTTTGAGAGTTTCATCAGTTGACCGACAAGATAATGAACTGCTTTCTCATCAACTAATGCATCTTTAACAGCCTGAGGATTATTTTCAAGAACTTTATCGGCTAACTTTTCTATTTCTCGTCGGGAAGAGATTCTTAATAGTTGCTGCTCTTCAACGATCTCTTCGGGAGACTTTCCGGTTATAATTAGTTCTGGGAGAACTCTTTTTGCGATTTTCCCACTGATAATTCCCTTATCAATGAGACGGATCATACTTACGAGAGCTTGAGGTGTAATTTTAGACTTAGAAATCTCAACATTCTTCTCATGTAGCCACCGTTGAAGATCTGTCATGATCCAATTACTGACTTTTTTGGGATATGGATAAATTTTTACACATTCCTCAAAGAAATCACCTAAGGCTTTATTATTTGTCAATACTCCCGCATCATAAGTCGGAAGTTTATATTTTTCCATGAACCTCGTCCATCTTGCATCTGGAAGTTCAGGCATCTTCCGCCTTAATTTCTCAATTTCTTCTTTTAAGATGGTTATGGGGACAATGTCTAGTTCAGGGAAATATCTATAATCCTGTTCCTTTTCCTTAGTACGTAGAGAAATCGTAAGTTTTCTAACATCATCCCAATGTCTAGTCTCCATTTTAATTTTTATGCCTCTAGAAAGTAAAGATTTCTGGCGAACTATCTCAAAAGTTAATGCTCTTTCAACTTCTTTAAAGGAAGATATATTTTTTATCTCTACACGGTCTCCACCAATATGGGAAATATTTGCATCACATCTCATTGCACCCTCAAGTTTACCATCTGACACTCCTAAATGTTCGAGAATGGCTCTGAGTTTCTGAAGGAAAATTCTAGCCTCTTTGGGGGACTTTAAACATGGTTCTGTAACAATCTCTAAAAGAGCTATACCCGCCCGATTATAATCTACCAGAGTGTAAGGTGAAATATCAATCGATCCCTGGTGAAGAAGTTTCGCTGGATCCTCTTCTATTTGTATTCTAGTTATCTCAACCTTTTTCTTACGATTACCCGCCTGTATAGTGACATGACCTCCGATAGCTATAGGAACTCCACCAGCTTTATCGTACTGAGAAATCTGGAAATTCTTAGGCATATCTGGATAGAAATAGTTCTTCCTGAAGAAAACGAGTCTATTCATGATTTTGGACTCTAACGCAAGGGCTACTAAGATCGCATCTTTAACTGCATCTTTATTTCCTACTGGTAATGAACCGGGAATACCCAGACAGACTGGACAAAGATGTGTATTCGATGGTTTACCCCTATAATCCGCTGAACAACTACAAAATAACTTAGTGTTTAGGTTGGTAAGTTGGCAATGGATCTCAAGTCCAATTTTCACGTTTTTATTTAGTGTATTATTTGCCATCGTTTATCGCTTCCAGTAAAATCACAAATTCATCAATAACATCATAATTTTGGGGCATAATCTTTGAATTTGTTATTCTGTTCATGGATATGAGCTACTTTCAATAATAGATCTTCTCTAAGAGCTGGAGAAATTATTTGCATTCCGATAGGCATATCATCAACAAATCCACATGGCACAGATATAGCCGGTGAACCTATTAGATTAACTGGAACCGTTAAGAGATCAGTTAAGTATAATGAAAGAGGATCCGTGATTTTTTCTCCGATTTTAAATGGGGGAATTGGCATTGTTGGTCCTACTAATACATCAAATTTTTTGAAAGCTTTATTGAAATCATCTCTTATTAATGTTCTAACTTTAAGTGCTTTAAGATAATATTCTTCGTAATAACCTGTTGATAGAGCATATGTACCCAATATTATGCGCCTTTTCACTTCTGAACCGAATCCTATTCTTCTATTTTTTGAGTAGACTTCATTCCAATTCTTTGAATCATAATCTATTGAATATCCATATCGTATTCCGTCATATCGAGCTAAATTAGAGCTCGCTTCGGACATGGCAATCAAGTAGTATGTGGCTAAAGTATACCTGAGTGTAGGAAGGGATAATTCTTCATATGTGGCACCCAACTTTTCCAAAGTGTATATACTCTCCCAGATAATTTTCGAAACTCTCTCATCAATTCCCTCCCCAAAAAACTCCTTAGGTATTCCAATCTTTAGATCTGAAATATCATCAACTAAGAATTGTGTATAATCCTGAGATGGAACTCGAATTGAAGTGTTATCTTTCGGATCATAACTCGCTAAAACATTCAATAACAAAGCGCAATCGTAAACATTTCTTGAAAGGGGACCAATTTGATCTAGGCTGTTAGCATATGCAATTAGACCATATCTGCTCACAAGACCATATGTTGGTTTTAAACCTACAATTGAACAGAAACTAGCTGGGCATCTAACGGACCCCCCTGTATCACTGCCTAAAGCTAATACAGCTTCTTCAGCAGATACTGCAGCTGCACTACCTCCTGATGATCCACCTGGAACCCGAGAAGAATCCCATGGATTCTTTGTAGCTCCGAAATAACTTGTCTCCGTTGAAGAACCCATCGCAAATTCATCCATGTTTGTCTTACCGATTATAATGGCATCCTCCTTCAAGAGAAGATTTACTACAGTTGCATTATATGGCGGAATAAACCCATCAAGAATCCGGGATGAACACGAAGTTAAGATGCCTTCAGTACAGAGATTATCTTTTAAAGCTATACAAACACCGGGAAGACGTCCTAAGACTTCCCCGTTTTTCACTTTAGCATCTATTTTCCTTGCTTTTTGGAGAGCCAGCTCTTTCGTAAGAGTAACATAAGCATGAATTCGCCCTTCAACCTCCTCGATTCTATTAAAGATGGAGAGTACACAATCTTCGGCCTTTAATTCTCCTCCTCGAACTTTCTCAATAATCTCTTTTGCAGAAAGACTATGTGGTTTTTTCATATGATTCACTTCAAAAGATTTTAGGCGATTTGAAAAACCCTTTATCCTTTTTGGAAGCGTTTGCAAGAGCTTTTTCTCTGGAAAGAGAGGGTTCTACAATATCTTCTCGAAGTACACCTGTTAGATCTACAGCGTGAAATGATGGCAGAACCTTATCCGTCGCAACTTCATCAATAACTTGGAAATACTCTAATATAGAATTAAATTGTTCTGTAAAAAGATTTTTCTCATCTTCAGTTAGCTCAATCTTAGCCAACCAAGCTATATGCTCAACTTCCTTCTTAGTAATTTTCTTTGAAACTTTTTCCATGTATATCCTATTATATTTTAACGCCATCATTTTAAAACTTATTTTTAACAAAACGGGTAATCTATATGTTTAAATAAAAAAATGTAAAAAATTACAGAGGCTGCTTCTCTAATGCTTTAACTCCTGGAAGAATCTTTCCTGTTAGAAACTCCATAAGAGCTCCACCACCCGTGCTAATGTAGGATATCTTTTCAGATAACCCAAGTTTTTTAACAGCTTCTAAAGTGTTACCCCCGCCTACTACCGAAAAGACATCACTATTTGCTATAACTTCAAAAATTCTTTTTGTTCCTAAAATAAACTCTTTTCGTTCATAGACACCCATCGGTCCACTTAACACGATAATTTTTGCTGTCTTTAGAAGTTCTGTGTATTTTTTAACTGTTTTTAAACCAATGTCAAACATCGAATATTGTGTCGGTAAATCGCCTAAAGTAATATCTTTCCGTTTACCATTAACATCTATTCCGAAGTCTTCTGGCAACAAGATCTTTCCATTATATTTTTTGAATAACTCTTTGATTTTAGGTATGTATTGAACAAATTTCTTTTTTTCAAGAAATCTCACATTAATATCTCCAATATCCACACCTTGCGCAAAAAGGAACAATTGACCAATAACACCGCCTGTTAGAACATAATCCGCAGTTCCATGACCTAAGACATAATCTGATATTGCTGCTGCATCATCTGCTTTAGCTCCACCCATCACATAGATACAGGGTTTATCTTCAGCTTTCTTCACTTTATCAAGAACCTTGAGCTCCCTTTCTAAAACTCTTCCTACCACGTTAGGTAAAACTGTAGGAAAACCAACAATGGAAGCATGAGCTCTATGAGCTACAGCAAAACCATCATTCACATATACATCGGCTAAAGGCGCTAAATTCTTGACTAACTCAGATTTAGCATGTTCATCCGCAGTTAACTTTTTCATTTCACCTAAAAACATTCTTACATTCTCAATGACTAATGCATT
>JAUWJG010000062.1 GCA_030607815.1 Candidatus Bathyarchaeota archaeon | reverse complement strand
TTATCCGCTAATCTCATTACTATGTTATCAACCTTTCTAAACTCGGATTCATCGGCATAAGTATCATAAATTCGATCAATACTTTCTTCCCGTAAAATTCTGTCATCAGCATCAGGTGAACCGATATAATGGTGTCCTCCTAAACCTTCAACTAAATCATGATACATATTGGCTCCTGTACTTACGATGACATCTATCATTTTTCTCTTTATCATAGTCGATATGACACCCTTCATCCCTGCAGGAACCATAGCGCCAGATAAACCTAGAAAAATAGTAGGTCTATTCGAGTCCTCCAACATTTCCACAAAGATGTTAGCACATTTTGCTAAGGTTCGTGATTGAAAAGAGGTCCAATTAAAGGCTTCTAATAAATCTGAAACGGTCTTTATCTTCTCTATATCGACCGGTTTGATCGTCTCTTTTAAATAATTATGCTTTATATGCTTATCCCCCAATTTTCTTTAAATCGATACTATCCTCTTTTTATGAATTAAACCTTTTTAATAATTTAATTTCTGTTTTATTTTTCAAACTAAGAATTGTTTTAACCTATATAGACAATTTAGTACCGCTCTTTCGTTATATCCCTTTATAATCTTCTAGTTTTTTCTTGAATTTTTTTATATCTTGTAGATGTGAATAAATATTCATAAGCAATGTTATGTTGTATTCAATAATTGAGCTGTTATCTTTGAGGAGGGACAGTTCTGCTTCAAATCCTAAGTAAAAACGAGAAAGAAAAACTTCAAAGACATGGATACATGTGTGAACATCTTCTCTGTCTTTATTCAATGGTATCCGATCAAACATTTCTATACAATGACACTTTTCCTGTTTTTATAAATAACTTTGGAGAAGCCGACGTTATCTTATTTGGTTTAGGAATGGATAACGTGGAAAAAGTAGAATGTGTAAAGGAATTAATTAAACTTCCAATTAATACACTAAACATTGTGTCCCCCACCCCACTTCACGAATTTTCTGATCTGAAAATAAAATATGTTGATTGGGACTTCCACATTAATGTAGATCGCTTTGACTTTAATTTGAAAGGTAGCCTGTATAAAAATATACGTTACCGTCTAAGACAGGCAGAAAAGATGGGTTATCATACAAGACTGACAAAAGAGTTTACTTCAAACCACATTTATATACTATCCAGACATTTGACACAGCACAAGTTTGATGTATGGGATTATGAAGAACTGCTCTCTTTAGATAAATTCTTTCGGGAACATGACCATGGCATGATAATGGAAGCTTATAGAGGCGATAGATTAGTAGGCTTTGACATCATTGACTTTTTGGAAGACAATAAAATAATGGTGGTACCTTTAGGAATATATTTAGAGTCTTCACTAACTTCCGACTTCCTCATGTATACTAATTTGAAATTTGCACGAGATAATGGCTATGAGTGGGTTGACGTTGGACCAGCTTGTGGAAGTGCTGGACTTCGAAGTTTTAAGGAAAAGTGGTTTGCTACACCCAAATTCAAATTAATCGTTCAGACATTAAAAGTTAAATCGACCCAATAACTTGGAAAAAGGAGTCTTTCAACATTCGGATTATGATAATTCATAATAATAACCACTCATACCCCATCTTTTCGGCCTATGCCTTTGTAGCAGAATTTGAAAAGGTTAATATAATGCTTATATTGTACATAAAGAAAGTTGATTTTGGATGATACCTCGCGGATTCTTTGTCACAAGTGGAAAGGCTTACAGCCATATCTCACATTTGAACGCGTTTGATCAAGCTCTAAAAAATGCTAAAATCTCTCAATGTAATCTTGTCCTTGTCTCATCAATAATTCCTGAGGGCTGTGTCCAAAAAGAGATCCTACGCATCCCCATAGGAGCTATAACCTATGCCGTGATTGCTCGAATGGATGGCATTGAAGGAGAAAACATTGGATCTGCTATTTCTTGGAACGTGGAAAAAGATAACGGATGGGGTATAGTGGCAGAGACCCACGGTTATATGAAAAAAGCAGCTTTATTGGAAATAGCTGAATGGAAAATTAAGGAGATGGCGAAAATCAGAGAGCTTGAAATAGGTAAGATCAATTACAAATATGAGACTCTTGAAGTTCCAATGGATAATTATGGCTGTGTAATATCCGCTCTAGTTTTTCTCCCCGAAATTTAGATATTAAAAAATTTATTATTTGCTGTTAGAATCTTTACAATTTTTAATTTTTTCAATATATTAACTCTTTAGAGATTGATTACCATGAACTCATTATTGAATGTCAGGATAATGCGAGATGTAAAAGTATCTGCATACCCCTTCACTGATTACTTCACGGGATTCGAGAAAGTTAAAGCTGTCCAGCAATTATTTGGAAAAAAGACAGACGAAGTACTTAATAATCTTAAAATTGAATTCCATGGACGACGGGGCTATATGGGTGTTAGTAATATTGATGGCCATATAATTATAAGCGCGTTTTACTTGAATAATGGTAATCTTGTCGATATATACTTAGATATCATTCACGAGCTAGTTCATGTGAAGCAATTTATGGATGGAAAAGAACTTTTTGATAGACATTATAACTACGTTGATAGGCCTACGGAAATTGAGGCTTTTTCTCATGCAGTTAAGGAAGCTCGGAATCTAGGATTAACCGACGAAAGAATCTTAAACTATCTCAGAACCGAATGGATGTCTGATGAAGATTTACAAAGACTAGCCAAGTCACTCAATGTTAATAATGAAACCCTTTCAAGTTAAAGTACTATCTCTTTAGCTTACGTTTTTTAGAAAAATTCTTTATTGATTCTCGATGCAGTTTTAAATAAATCTCTATATGGTTTAGCGTATACTATTCCGGTATATAGTGTATGATTGAATTTCAAAAATAAAAAAATTATTTTGGGGATCTCAGTTAAAGTGGACCATAATGCTATTCGTTCAAAGAAATATAAGACCCTAGAGATGCTTGGGCCTGAACATGAATTCTCAATTGTAGATGATCATCTTAAACCATTACCAATCGTAGACTTAATTATTAAAAAAATATGTGGACGGATAAAGAACAGCATCACTTTTTCTGGGTTCGTCTTTGAAAAAGAGCTTCAAAAACATGTAGCCGAAGTCAAAGGAAGCATCCCCTTTCAATCACCATCATGCTTTGAGGAGACGATGTATAACGCAATACTTCAACTTTCGGACATATTGGACCATTTTGGGGCGAATTTACTTGGTACTGGAATGCATCCTACTCTGAATATAAATGAAGCGAAGATTTGGGACCATAGAGACAGGCACATCTATACGGCGTTGAATCAAATTTTTAATCTAAGACAGCATGGATGGTTGAACATTCAAAGTTTTCAACTCAACATCTCCTACTTCAATGAAAAGGAAGCTGTCAAACTATATAACAATTTGATAAACGTTTTGCCATATCTGCCCGCTATGTCTGCAGCGTCTCCCATTTATAACTCTGCATTCGGTAAGTTTGTAGATAATCGTCTACATTTCTATGAGATAAATCAAGCACAGATCCCTTCAATTGCTGGGGATATAATTCCGGAACCCATAGACTCATTCGCAATGTATAAGCAGAAGACAATTTTGAAGTATTCTCTCGATCTCGTAAAGGCCAATGCTCCAGCTTGTATTGTTAATAAGGAATGGATTAATTCCAGAGGTGCAATATTTCGCTTTGATCGAAGGGCAATCGAGATTAGAATAATGGATGAACAGGAATGTATAAAAGCTGATGTAGCCTTCAGCTGCTTCATTAGAGCTCTACTTAGAGGACTATTTCAAAACAAAGAACTGAATTTATCACATTCTCTTCTTGTTAAGGATTTTTATGCAATTAAAAAGAAGGGATTGAATGCTAAAGTTAACCACCCCCAATCCTCAACCGCCCGGGGTGTATGTAATTATCTTCTAAAAATTGCCTACGAACACGCCTCCTCTGAGGAGCGACGCTATCTTTGGATCGTAAAGAAAAGAATTGATGATGGTAACCTTTCTGAGATCATAACCAAACATGTGAAAAAAAAGTTGCAGAAGACAAACCTTACAGAAGCAATCATTAGTGTTTATTTAAAATTAATAACAAATCTGAGAAATAATAAGCTCTTCACCTGAACTTAACTAGATACTTTAATGTTTTAAAGCATCGTAAATGGAATAAAGATAAACCACATTTTCTTGAATTACTTAATTGTTTAATGCAATCGGAAAATTTTTGAGAAAAAATCTAGGAACAGATATTAATCTCAAGATCTTCTCTCATATGAGTTGAACTTGTATGGATAAGAAAAACGAATCAATTATCAGGGTTCTTGGAAGAAAAGCAGGTCTGTCAAGTCGAACACTTTCGAAAATGCTTGATATACCAATTTCTACGGTACATAGACGTGTTAAACAGTTGGAGCGAGATGGAATAATCATGGGATATAAAGCCTTAATAGATTTTGATAAAACAAATTGGCCCATAGGTGCTTTGTTACTAATTAACCTGGCAGAGACGGTTCCTGGTACGAAGCACATTCCCAAGAGAGACGTTTTGCACACTCTGAAAGGTTATAATGCGGTTGAAGAAATAATTGAGGTACAAGCGGCTTATTTTGATCTAGTCGTTAAAGCTAGATTTCAAAGTCTTAAGAAATTATCCGCCTTCATTGAGGAATTAAGATACATAGAAGGTATAGAAGAAACATCATCTGCAATAATAACAGACGAAACAGTTATACCTCCACCTCAATTCTTAGATTAAGAAATTAATTAAGACTATACATAACTATATCTTAACGTCAACAAATTAGTGCGAATTGTGGTTCACTTGATAAACAAATTTAATTTTTATCTTATTCTACTAATCTTCATAGTATCTCCATTCTTCTATTATGCCCCTAACCGGATCGAGGTAACTGCCATAAACTCCGACGATCTACCTAAACATATACATCTAACCTTCCAAAACTCTCCTTCGTCAACAATAACGGTAACTTGGCAGACTGACGCTTCCACAACAGGCGACGTAGTATTATACGATTTAATCTCCCGTGGTGG
>JAUWJG010000095.1 GCA_030607815.1 Candidatus Bathyarchaeota archaeon | reverse complement strand
TGAGAAAGTCTTGAAATTTATCTCAGAGGAGATCTCTAATAACACTTATGTTAATGTGATGTCCCAATATAGACCGGAAGGTAAAGCTCGTAATTATGCAGAATTGAGCAGACCTCTAAGTCGTGAAGAATTTACTAAAGCTATAACTACGGCAACAAGGCTTGGTTTGACGCGTGGACTTTCATCAAAACAGATTATCCGATTTAGATAGTAATTTCTATATATTTACTTAAACACTTTTTTAAGTGAAATATGTATGTGAAAGATGATATTCATCAGAAAGGAGATTGAAATGAATACGGTCCTTGAAGCGATAAAAAAGCGACGATCTGTCAGATTTTTCCACTCTAAACCTGTTGAGAGGGATATTGTAACTGCAATCATAGAAGCTGGAAATCAAGCACCATCAGCAGGGAACCTTCAACCATGGAGATTTATTATAGTCGAGGATGAAAAAATAAAAAAGTTGCTTCTTGAAGTTACTTTATCCAAATGGCATAAAATCGTAGACTACTTGAAGAACACTCGTCCTGAGTATTACAAAGAAATTATGTTTGAATCTCGTTACAGCGAATTGGAAGAACCTAAAGATCCAATTTACTTCCATGCACCTATTATCTTATTTGTTATAGCTCATCGTAGACACGCGGTTGATTGTGCTCTTGCGTGTCAGAACATTATGCTTTCTGCTTATTCTTTAGGTCTTGGCACCTGCTATGTAGGCTTTGGTGCAATGGTTACAGATAATACAGAGATCAGAAAGATTCTTGAACTCAAAGATGACGAACAAATCCACCCAATAGTGCTTGGATATCCTAAAGAAGATCTTCCTAGACGTCCCCCTAAAAAGAAACCTCAAATTAGATGGATTTAGAGAAATCTTAAGATCTTTGTTTCAACTAATATTATCCAATGGAGATTTGTTTACTGTTTGATTTATACCAATTCGATTTCTTATAAAAAAGAGATAATGTAGAGATGTAGAAACATGATGCTTGGTAAGTTAAGAGTTGAACCAATTTATGATGGTACATTGTGGCTTGATGGGGGAGCCATGTTTGGTATTATACCTAAGACGTTATGGTCAAAAGTTACAAAACCAGATGAAAAAAATCGGATTAGACTTGGAATGTACTCGTTACTGTTATTCACTGAACCAAAAATTCTCATTGATACAGGTATTGGGAATAAATCGTTAAAAAAAATGCAGAAGATCTATCGAATTGATGGAGGTCACATTCTTGATTCCCTTAACTCTTTCAACGTTACACCTCAAGACATTGGAATCGTCATTAATACTCATCTTCACTTTGATCATGCCGGTGGCAACACATGGAAACACAATGATGAAATAAAACCAACATTTCCTAATGCTCAATATATTATACAAAGAGAAGAATGGAATGCAGCAAATAATCTAAATGAACTCACTCACGCGAGTTATTTAAAGGATAATATTGAACCACTTCAAGATCAAATAAAAATCATTGATGGTGATGAAGAAGTAATCCCCGGTGTTACTGCTATTTGTACGGGTGGTCATACTAAGGGACATCAAATTATCAAGATTGTTTCAGAAGATACTGTCGGGGTCTATCTCGGTGATCTTATTCCAACAACGCTCCATTTACCTTTACCATACATCATGAGTTACGATCTCAATCCAATTGTTACTCTTAATAGAAAGAAAGAAGTATTGGCACAAGCTGCTCAAGAAAATTGGACTCTCTTTTTTGAACATGATACTCTAATTCAATCTGGAACCGTTGTCTACCAGGGGAAACAGTATCATCTTCTATAAGAATTCTTCATAAATATCTTTTATATTTATAACATTCCGATTATACAAAAAAAACGAGAAATTAAATCAGACTTTTTTTAGAAAAAGTTGAGAGACAGTCTTCATAAATCTAAAATGGACCTCTACGAAGTTAATATGAACATATAGACTATAGATTCTATGGTTCCAAACAAGTCTCGTTATACATAGGTATTCCATATTATTTGATCAATCTTTAACAAGGACGGAGTAAAAAAATTCATAGGTAATTCCGTAAAGACGAAAAAATCTCTTGAACTAAAAATTAATACGATAACTCTAAATTATACCTTAAATAATTTTAATCCATGTTTGATGATAAATCTTTAGCCGTTTTTAAGAGATTAGTTGAATCCTTTGGCCCTTCTGGATTCGAATATGAAGTTGCTCAAATAATAAAGGAATATATGCAACCCTATGCTGACGATATCATCTCAGACAAGCTCGGAACTATAGCCTATGTGGCGAAAGGAACTGCTCAGCGACCCCGTGTGTTGCTAGCTGGTCATATTGATGAAATTGGATTTGTTATCTCGGGAATAGATGAGAAGACTGGGTTTCTCACCTTTAATCCTCTCGGAGGATGGTGGGATCAAGTATTATTAGGACAACGTCTCATCATCCGTACTAGCAAGAATGATATACTTGGCGTTATATCTGCCAAACCACCGCATCTTCTATCTGCAGAAGAGAGAAAAAAAACTGTCGAGATTAAGAACATGTACATTGATATTGGTGTTTCCTCCAAGACGGAAGCAGAGGAGACAGGTGTA
>JAUWJG010000042.1 GCA_030607815.1 Candidatus Bathyarchaeota archaeon | reverse complement strand
TGAAAAAGATTATATGTATAGCATTATTGCACCATCTGTCTTTTCAAGAAACGATAATATGCCTGTAACTTCATCAACCGTTTCCCCCAAATCATTTATTTCAATGTTACGGAATGCTATGGCTGTAGAACAAGCATAGATTTTTCCACCAAAACCTTTTAGATCGTTCATCATCTCCGAGATTTTTGTCATATAGCCCTTTTCTATCCCCAACTCGATTCCCCCTCTCTTACACATTCATCCGTCTCCATTCCTATCTCATCAGCCTTATCTTTTACTAATCTTCGGACTACTCCACACGTGAATAAAACATGAACTTTCATGAAATGGGCTGCTGAAGTTGAATCAACGGTTAATGCATAAGATACACTGTCGAAAGATGAATTTTTGATGATATGGCTACTTTTCTAAATTATTGGTGATCAGATATTTTGCATAATCTCCATGAGTTCGTTGTATATTTTGACAGCGTCTTTTCTATCTGATAATCCTTTGATTAAAGCATTTCCCGTCTTCATTAGACTTATCGTTATACCCTTTGAATGCTCAAAGGAGATTCCGAAATTTGAGCGGAGCTTTATCTTGAAACGTTTTTCAAGCAATGGAGTAATCTGATCTAGATTCAACGCTAATGGGGTTCTAGGTGATGCCATGAATGTGTCTTTACCACAAAGTTCCACAACTTTAGACTCCGTGAATGTTGATTTTGCTTCAATCGTTTTAGTTCCACATGTTTGACAATTCTCTCTTTTGGCAATATCTATTATCGTGAAATTTAAAGAATAAATATCTGTGAAGAGTAATTTGTTAGCCAATGAAGGCTCTTCACCTAAAAATAGATGCAAGGCCTCACTAACTTGCACGCTTGTAACAGCAGCTAATATTGATGGTAAAACCCCCACTGTTTCACATGTTGGTAAACCTTCATCGCTTAATGTTCCTGTAAAACATTCAAGGCAAGCTGTTTTTCGAGGTATAAATGTGCTCACATTACCATATGTTTCGAGAGCACCGCCATAAATATATGGAATATCATTCTTGAAACATGCCCTGTTGATGGCTCTTCGGGGACCGAATCTGTCTAATCCATCAATGACTACATCTACCCCGTTTATCGCTTTTTCTGCGGACTCTTCGTTTATTGTTAATGGTAACGCGTCTATCTTCACATTTGGATTTAGCGCCTTTAACCTTTTTTGAGCAATTTCAACCTTAGGATATCCTACTGATTCCATGTCATAAAGTATCTGTCTATGGAGATTAGTGATATCGACCACGTCTTGATCAATCAACCTAATATACCCTACACCCATTGATGTAAGTTGAATAGCTGAGTAACACCCGAGTCCTCCAATCCCGATTATGCAGACGCGCGAGTTCTTTAACTTTTTTTGCCCTTTAATCCCTATCTCTCTGAGAACAATCTGTCTGGAGTAACGCTTTAGTTCATTATCCGATAGGGACAATTTGGTTTAACCTCCACCTATACTTGGTAATATGGTCAAAACATCTGTGTTCTTAAGGGAAGTACTCAAATTATTTATGAAACGAATGTTTCTACCATTAAGGTAAAAATTCATGAAACGTTTCGGTTTTCCAGAAGAATCAAAGATTGTTTCCTCAAACGACTTACCATATCTTGAACTTAATTGTGCAAGAGCTTCGTTTATTGTTGAAGCTGATATTATGACTTCTCTTTCACCATTCGTAACCTTAGCAATTATTGAAGGGAAAACTATCTTTACCAACTTATCACTTCCTTACGATTTAATACAGTTTTAAACGAGTCAAGATTTGGGTGTATTTCAGTTGGGTTTGGGAGTTGGTTAGCTATTACCTCTGTGGTCTTTAATCCATTTCCAGTAATGTAACATACAACTCTCTCATCCGTAGAGATACATCCTCTCTCAATCAGTTTCTTCAACACAGCCACTGTTACCCCGCCTGCAGGTTCTGCAAACACACCTTCAGTTTTAGCAAGAAGCTTAATTGCTTCAATGATCTCTTCATCTGTTGCAGACTCCGCATAACCATCTGAATCTCTCACTTTTTTAATAGCATAGTCTCCGTCACCTGGATCTCCAATAGCTAAGCTCTTTGCTATCGTCTCGGGATACTCTAAGGGTTCTACGACATTTGCCCCCTTCTTAAAAGCGTTTACTATGGGCGAACATCCATAAGGTTGCGCACATGATATCTTAACATTCGCGTGTTCGATGAGACTGAGTTTTTCAAATTCATTGAAACCTTTACTGATTGCACACAATAAAGCCCCACTTCCTGTTGGAACAATAACGTGATCGGGAGGATTCCAATCTAACTGTTCACATACTTCAAAAGCTAAAGTTTTAGATCCTTCAACATAATAAGGTCTCACGTTAAAATTAGCGAAAACCCAATTATATTCCTCTGCCACTTGCATAGCAAGTCTATTTGCTTCATCATATGTTCCATTAACCACAAGTATTTTGGCTCCATAAGACGCGATTTGTACGATTTTGTTATGTTCTGTATCATTAGGAATGAATACATAGCACGGAATTCCAGCCTTTGCTGCATGGGCTGCTGAGGAAGCTGCTAGATTCCCTGTTGATGCACATCCTATCGCCTCTGCGTTGAATTCTATAGCTTTCGTAACAGCGACTGAGACTGGTCTGTCCTTGAATGAATATGTAGGATTAACTGTATCATTTTTTATGTATAGATTTTTCAATCCTAAAATTTTCCCAAGCCTATTTGCTTTTTGAAGTGGAGTATATCCTGTATGTAGATCAACGATCTTTGATCTGCTGCTCACTGGTAACAGCTCTCTATAACGCCACATGGTCTTCGGTCTATTTCTGAAATTGCTCCTTTTAAGATGTATAGATTCATAATCGTAAATGACTTCTAGAGGTGCATAACACTTTTCACACATGTATATCTTCTTAAGAGGGTATGTTTTTCCACATTCTTTACATCTTAATGCTTGAACTGAATCCAATCTTTACACCTTTATAACTACGTTATTAACCGAGATTATTCAATTAATATATAAATATTTACATTTTATTTAGATATATATTACTGTCAGTAATATTAATGCTGTTTGACGATAATACGCAACAGTTTCACTTATTAAGGGCAATAACAATGTTATATTGGAAGGAATTATCAATGAAGAACCCCTGTGAAATGATAGCACGGTATATCCTTCCAGCATTCCGGTCCCTAATTGCTAAGGGTTTGATAGATGATCATGGTTTTACGCAAGTAGCTGCTGCAGCTAAACTGGGAACCACTCAAGCATCCATTAGCTATTATATCTCGTCAAAACGTGGAGAAAAATACATCAACCTATTAAAGAATAATCAACACGTACAGAAAAAGATAAATGAAATTATTGAAGGACTCGTCACGACCTCTTTCTCATCAGAGGAAGTAACTGGCACATTATGTGATTTATGCATATTTCTTCGAGATAATAACCAACTCAATCTCATACAAGGAGATGATGTTCTACACAAGAAATAATGTCTTATTTTTCCCTAATGAATTTCTGAACATCCTTCTCGCTTCTTATTTTAAACAAACATTAAATGTATGAAAAATGACTCTTATTCTTCACTCCAAAAATTTTGAAACGATCGTTTCCCATTGTAAAGAAGAAGAGCCTATTGAAGCCTGTGGAATTATTTCTGGACAAATTAGAAACTGTGATGGAAAGATTGTAAAAGAAGTGCACCGAATCTATCGTTGTAAAAATAAGCTTCATTCACCAATAGAATATAAAATTGGCGCTGAAGAACAACTCAGAATTTTCAGCGAAATAAACGATAATTGTTTAGATCTGCTAGGTTTCTACCATTCACACCCAAATACTTCCTCAAATCCTTCAAAGATCGATGAAAAAAGAGCAAACTATGTTGGATATTCTTATTTAATTCTTTCATTACATCCAATAAAAATATCTTCTTGGATTTTAGAACAACAAGGCTTCTTCACAAAAGAAAAACTTAACATAATTTGATTCATAACAAATTTAGTAAAGTCTGCTATGTTCTCAAAGACCGTAATCATTTATCACAAGATAACGATTATAAGTTAGCTTGCAGAACATAGTCATATTTAGGAGGGAAGGATTATACAACAAGTGTTCATCTTCATAAACTCCAATCCAGGAAAGTTGTGGAAAATCACAGAGTTAGCAAAGAATGTTAAGAACGTAAAGCTGGCTTGTGCGGTTACTGGCATATTCGATGTTGTTATATACGCTGAACTTGGACATATGAAAGAATTACGTGATCTTATCGAAGAGCTTCATGCAATTGACGGTGTACTTAAAAGCCGAACAGCAATATCGATTCCGCCTAGAATCAAGTAAATCTTTACTGGTTGATTATTTCTTGGTAACTTATTGAAGTGTAGATCAATCACAAAATTTCTTTAAGAAAAACTAATGTATATATTTCTGAAATAATCAAGTAACATAATATTACATGTATGTCTGTGGTAATTTCAAATGGGGGTTATCTAAACGTCTATGGATAAAAATGTCAAAGTATTGGCTTTAGTATCTGGTGGTTTAGATAGCTCATTGGCGGTTAAGATTATGCTTGACCAAGGTATATCTGTAGAAGCCGTTCATTTTACGACCCCATTCTGTAATTGCGATAAATGTGCTCTTGAGTCTCTAGTACAAACCTCAGGAATAAAGATCCACCATGTATTTCTAGGTCAAGAATATTTAGATATATTAGTTGATCCGCCTCATGGTTACGGAAGCCAAATGAACCCTTGTATTGATTGTAGAATACTAATGTTCAGGAAAGCTAAAGAGTTAGCTCAAACAATAAAGGCTGACACTATTGTAACAGGTGAAGTTCTAAACCAAAGACCGTTTTCTCAGAGAAAAGAAATTATGCTCTTAATAGACCGTGAAGCTGGGTTAAACAAGATGGTTCTGAGACCCTTATCAGCGAAACTACTTCCTGAAACCGAGGTCGAGAAGAGTGGGCTTATCGTTAGAGAAAAACTTTTTTCAATTCAAGGCAGAAGGAGATTACCCCAAATGTCTTTAGCTGAAGAATTGAATCTCAAAGATTACCCCTGTCCGTCTGGTGGATGCTTACTAACGGATATTCATTTTGCTACTAAACTCAAAGATTTTCTCAAGTACAATGACGCTTTAACATTGAATGATATAACTTTGCTAAAACTGGGAAGGCACTTAAGATTTGAAGGATGTAAAATCATTGTCGGAAGAAACGAAACAGAAAACCAAACAATCCTCAACATTTCCAAACGAGAGAAAAACCACTACTTTGAGGTTGTTGACTACATGGGTCCGATAACTCTCTTGAGGGGAACTGCTAGTGAAAACGTGATCAAAATGGCTGCAGAGATCACTGTCCGATATTCCGATGCCCCTAAAAATATTGAAGTAGATGTTAAATATGTGACTGAAGCTGAACAAATCATGAACGTTTGTGCTGCCCCAGACGAACAAATATCCCGCTTAAGAATATGACCTTATTCTCTTTCAATTTTGTTATACTGAACCCAACTGAGGGTCCTCCATCTCTTGCGAGCTCTCGAAATTACCTCTCTAATTAACTTAAAGAGCATAACATCAGATCTAAATTGTACGGTCATTCTAAAACTTGAATCAAAAAAATCAGGAGATGATATAAAATGTCGAATTTATCTCCTACAATTAACGAAGCTGAATGACTGATTTTAAACGATCCTCATGCTTTCAACTCTTATATATGCAAGAAACTTTCCCTTCTCATACCAAAACACATTTTAATCATCGCCCTGTTTTTCTCAATCCATCTGATTAAATGATGAGGAATATAAAATGAATTGGCTACAAGATTTCGATGATGGATTACGTAAAGCTAAAGTTGACAATCAAGTAATGTTAATTTATTTCCATGCAGAATGGTGCGGTTGGTGTAAGAAATTGCTTCAAGAACTCTACGACAATCAAAATATCGTCTCGTTACTTAACAAACAATTTGTATGCTTAAAAGTAGATATCGATCAAAATCTAACCTTAGCTGAGAACTACCAAAACCATATTGTACCCACTACCGTTTTCATTTCGAGCAATCGGATAGAACTTGGACGAATAGAAGGATACATCCCTCCTGAACAATTTTTGGAATACATAAAAGACATTCTAAATAAGCACAATTCACAAAACTAACAGAAGATTTATTGAAAACATAATCAACAATTTCACTTTTAATATATTATGTTTATTTCTTCTTCATACTAAACTCACTTGTTTCAAATATTATAAGTACATAAGATCATAACATTACTCATTAATATGAAAAGTTGGATTTTATATGAATACTGTCTTTACTGTGAATGTAGAAGATTGGGAAAAGGAAATTTTACACCATGACACCCTCTCGGTAATAGATTTTTGGCATGATAGATGTCATTTTTGCCACATGCTAGAACCGATTTTTGAAGAAGTTGCTAAAAAATACAAGAACAAACTAAAGTTTGCGAAGTTCAATGTGTTAAAAAACAAGGAACATCAGGATCTCGCAATAAAGTATGGAATTATGGGTACACCCACAATAATTTTCTTTTGTGATGGAAGACCCATTGAAACCGTTACAGGGTTTCAACCTAAAGAGCGACTCATTAAACTTGTGGAAGATGTGATTGCTACACATAAAGACTGCATAAAACAGAGTACAAAATTATAAGCCATTTAACTTGAATTAACGCCTTTCTCGGATTGAAATGAACTCTCGAGATTTGATTATGTATAGACGATTGATTCAAGAAGCACAAAATGTCTTTAGAAGTGAATTCTTTCAGCTACAACAATAGTTCTAAATAAGGGAGTCATCTGCCATAAAATTATTCTATTCAGTTTTTCCAACGAACATTAGAAGCCTTTGATGAGCTTCGCTTTTTCGATAAACAATGTTATATACATTACTTATTGTTCTCTCTTTCAATTCTATCCCTTCATAATCTTGAATTGAAAGGTAATTTTAGTAATTTTCAGCAAGTAATTCATAATAACTTTGAGCATGTTCACACGCCGGGCAGGTTTGTGGTGCTGCTTTTGCTGTGTGGACGTAACCACAGTTTCTGCATTTCCATTTAACTTCACTTTCTCTTTTGAATAC
>JAUWJG010000082.1 GCA_030607815.1 Candidatus Bathyarchaeota archaeon | reverse complement strand
GATAATATTTTTCTCCGTCTAAGTAAGCTTTCATCTGATAAGTTTTTTGAATAATAAACCGTGCACTTTCTATTGGATTGTTAATAACATATTTGTTCAGCCAAATTGTTGCTTCTGTTTCTCTAAGTTGACTTATTCCTTCAATTTCACAGATCTTTCGGATGTATGTCTGGAGGAAGCCGTAATATTCAGCCTTCTTTATAAGGGATAATACTTTCTCAACCTTATTCTTAAAAGTAGATTGTCCAATAACTCTTAAGTCGTGTATATGCCCCTCCTCTATGCTTTTCCTTGCTCTCATGAATTCTTCAATTGTATAAATTCTATTCGGAAATTTCAAGATAACTTCTCTCTTTAAACTTGTTACTTGTTTAGTTCGTTGAAAATATAGAATTATCTTTTTCATTTTATATGTTAACGGTTTTTATAAGATCTAATCAAATAGGAACTAGATGATATTTATCTATTGATTTATAGATGGAAAATAAGCCTCTTCCACTTCTCTCATATACACCACATTTTTTACTGTGGCGTATTCATCAAGAGGTTCTCTATTTAGCTCTAAAAAAACCCAGCCCCATTTGAAAGGATTCAACATTTCTTTTGCTTTTTCCTTAAAATTAGCAATGTACAAAGCTGCCGCTAGAGCCTCTACGGAACTAAGTTTATGAATGTGACCATAATTTACTGGATTTGCTGCAAGTAAGGTTGGTAATCTCCGTTGTATTCCCTTAAACCTTTTTGAAAACACGTCTTGAACCCTTTTCCATGAACAATCAATTGTCAATAGTCCACTTTGCTCTATGTTTTTCCTATCTCCTGAAAAAAAAACTTCTCTTGCAAAAGGATTTAGTACAATAACCTTCCTCGGCACCCGCATTTTATTGAAGATTGGCTTTACAAGTTTTAAACGCTTCAACTTATTAGAAGTACATTTCTTCGGATCATCCTGCTTCATAAAGTAAATGTACAACTTTAATTGTTGTTCTTCCATATTGATCCCCTTTTACATCCTTTAACTTTTGGGTAAATACGATAATCATTGTTAAATTTTTAAGAGACACACGTCTGTTGTACTTCCCTTAACCAGGTGAACTATATGCATGAATTAGCTGATAAACTTCTCGAAGGAGCGAACATCTCCAAATTGAAAGCACTCAACAATCCTAAAGTCGTTGCACAAGTTAGGAGATTCATTAATCTCTGTAAACCTGCAAAGGTGACGGTAGTAACGGATTCTCGAGATGAAATTGAATATGTTCGACATCTATCTCAAGCAAATGGGGAAGAACGCAAATTATGTTTTGAAGGACACACGATCCATTTTGATGGTTACTATGACCAAGCTCGCGATAAAGAACACACAGCCGTTCTACTACCTAAACATCAGAAGCTAAGTCGAGGCATTATCTCCATAGAACGTGAAACAGGTCTAAATGAAGTACTAAAACTTCTCGATGGGGCTATGAAAGGTAAAGAATGTTTAATACGGTTCTTCAGCTTAGGACCGACAGGTTCGCGTTTTTCAATTTGTGCCCTTCAGTTGACAGACTCAGCTTATGTTGCTCACAGCGAAGACTTACTCTATAGAAGGGGATATGAACAGTTTAAAAAACTCAATCGATCTGATAGGTTCTTTACTTTCATCCACTCTGCTGGACAGCTCAGCGATAGGAATACAAGTAAAAACGTCAATGCACGCAGGATTTATATAGATGTTATTGATGGGAAGGTATACTCTGTTAACAACCAGTACGCTGGAAATAGTTTGGGTTTAAAAAAACTCGCATTGCGTCTCGCCATTTACCGGTCAAATCAGGAAGACTGGCTCGCTGAACACATGTTGCTTGTGGGTATCAAATCTCTAAAAAAAGATAGAATTACATATTTTGCAGGAGCCTTTCCTAGTGGCTGTGGTAAGACCAGTACTGCGATGATTCCTGGGGGATCTATAGTGGGTGACGATATAGCCTATATAAAACTGGATAAAGATGGAAACGCAAGGGGTGTAAATATTGAATCAGGAATCTTTGGTATCATAAAAGATGTTAATCCTACAGATGACCCTCTCATATATAATGCCCTTACAACTCCAAGGGAACTTATCTTCTCCAACGTCTTAATTTCTAAAGGAATTCCTTACTGGCAAGGGATGGGTGATGTGATAATACCAAAGAAAGGTATCAACTTTTCCGGTGAGTGGGAGAGAGGTAAAAAAGACATTGAAGGGAATAAAATCCCCCTTGCTCACAGCAATGCAAGGTATACTCTTCGCATTGAAGAATTAGAAAACGCTGATTCTAAGATGAACGATCCAGAAGGAGTTATCATCAAAGGAATTTTCTACGGTGGTCGGGACTCAGATACCAATGTACCAATATGTGAAGCGCTTAGTTGGGAGCATGGTGTTTACATGGGAGCTACAATAGAATCAGAAACTACATTTGCAACAATCGGTAAAGAGGGCGTTCTAAAGTCTAGTCCGATGGCAAACATGGATTTCATGGTCGTACCTCTGGGAAGATACATAGGAAATCATATCGAATTTGGGAGAAGACTCAAGAACTGCCCTAAGGTCTTTACCACTAATTACTTCCTTAAGCACAAGGGTAGATTCACAAATAGGATACCAGATAAGAAGGTTTGGATTATTTGGGCAGAATCTAGAGTTTATAGAGAGTACGAAGCACTTAGAACACCTGTTGGTTATATACCAAAATATGAGGATATTAAGCAACTTTTTAAACAGATCTTCAACAAACACTACAGTTGGGAGGACTATGAAATCCAGTTTTCGATAAGGGTAGATAAGTACTTAAAGAAGATCTCTCGGATGGAGAACACCTTCAGGTCAGAGTCAGATATGCCTAAAGAATTTTGGCAAGTTCTAAACAAACAGAAAACTGAGCTGGAGTCAATCCGAAGAAAGACGAGAAAACCAGTTTTGTCTCCTACTCATTTCATATAAATCTTATAGCTAACATTAAAGAGTTGATTGAAAAAATGGAACTTAAGAAAATAATGAAAATCGGAATAAACCTCGATAAGATAATAAGAGCCGTTTTCAGTTAAGCTACATAAGCTAAAAAACGATCAAATATCTGTTTTACCACTTTTCATCCACATTTTTTTTAAATATCAATATTTATATATATAACTTCTAATACGAAACATCGAAGATGATATAATATGGCTACGAAACTTGAAGTAGAGAAAGTTTTAGATGAAGTTCGACCTCAACTCATAGCAGATGGGGCAAACATTGAACTTGTAGATGAAATAGATGGTGTACTTCGGGTTAAATTGAAGGGTGCTAGTGCTGGTT
>JAUWJG010000059.1 GCA_030607815.1 Candidatus Bathyarchaeota archaeon | reverse complement strand
TTAATCCTAAAAAGATTTGTCTTATATACAAGAAGCTAACCGGAGTTCATAACTAATGGAGCGTGTACTATTTTCTGATTAAAAACTTCCAAAACTTAATTTCTAATGCTCAAACTGAAAAAAATAGAAAAGCTCGAAAAATCGCTTTAGAAATTCTAGAATCGACCTTAAAAGCGTCTAACCCAAAAAATCTTGTGAAGAAACAAATTCACCTCAATGGTAGCCTTCTAAAAATTGGTTCTTTTACCATTAACCTTGATGACTACGATCGAATATACATAATCGGCGCTGGTAAAGCAAGTGGAACAATGGCTGAAGCCATTAATGAACTCCTGCAAAAAAGGATTACCAATGGTTTTGTTAACATACCTCAGGGTACGACTCAAGATCTAAAGACTGGACATATAAAACTCAACGAGGCGGGTCATCCCCTCCCAGATAAAGCCGGTGTCAAAGGCGCTAGGAGTATCATGAAACTTTTAGAAGATGTTAAAGAAAACGACTTAATCATCTCCCTCATTTCTGGTGGTGGCTCAGCTCTATTACCTCTTCCCGCTGGAAACATTACATTGACAGAGATGCAGAGAATGACCAATAAATTACTTAAATGTGGAGCAAAAATCGATGAAATCAACATCGTCCGCAAACATATCTCTGATATTAAGGGAGGACGCCTTGCAATGAAAGTTTTCCCAGCAACTCTTATCAGTCTTATCATCTCGGACGTCGTAGGTGACCATTTACCAAGTATAGCTTCAGGATTGACTGTACCAGACCCTAGCACATACTCAGATGCTGTAGAAATACTGAAACGATACTGTATCTGGGAGAAGAGTCCTCAAACTGTTAGACTATACCTAAATGATGGTCTAGAAGGTAAAGCTCCAGAATCTCCGAAACCAAATAATCCATACTTCAAAAAAGTTCATAACATCCTTCTGGGGAGCAACCGCACAGCTCTCAAAGCGGCAAAAATAAAAGCTACACAACTAAGATTAACATCTATAGTTCTTTCCGCTTTCATGGAAGGTGAAGCTCGTCATGTGGGAACAGTAATTGCATCTCTCGCTCGAGAAACAGTTTTAACTGAAAGTTTCTTACCTAAACCTATCGTGGTTTTAGCTGGTGGAGAAACTACAGTAACTGTGATAGGTAATGGGAAAGGTGGACGAAACCAAGAACTTGCGCTCGGTGCTTCTCTTCGAATTAATGAACTTGAAGGTGTTGTCATCGCCTCTATCGGCACAGATGGTATAGACGGTTCTACAGATGCAGCTGGAGCTCTTGTCGATGGAACTACTGTAAAACGAGCTCAAGAGAAAGGTATGAACCCACTTGATTATTTAGACAATAATGATTCATATACTTTCTTTATGAATATCAACGACCTCATAATGACGGGTCCAACTGGGATGAATATTAATGACTTGATAATCCTAGTATCAGTTTAAAACAAACGAATTAACATTAAAAATTACATATTTTTAAGTTTCTTAAGATAAAAGTAATAATTGGTTAAAGAAGATTGAATAATCGAAGGTATGAGGTTAAAATAAAATTTCATAAAGATTTCATCAAAGTAGAAGGAAATAGTATAATTGTTGGATTAACTTCAAAACCTGAAAAGGGAAAAGCTAATGTAGAGTTAATCAAAAAAATTGCTACGCACTTTAATATTTCATCATTACAAGTTAAAATTGTGTCAGGATTCAAATCTAGACGAAAGATGATTGAAATCCTTCCTTAAAAAAAGAAATATGGAACTTGCTCTCAAAGATTATTAAGGTAAAAAAAATTTACTGAAAAGTTGAGTGTATATCATGCCAACATTGGAAGAAGCAAAAACGAGTGTAATCGATTTAGCTAAAAAGTTTGGATGGGGTACTAAAAAAGAACATGTAGCCACAAAGATCTACTATGCTATGATAGAACTTGGTGAAGCTGGAGATGCTTGGAAGCACCGCGGGGATAAAGAATGGCTTAAACGAGAGCTTAATGTAACATCCGAAGAAGAGTTAGCTAAACATATAACTGAAGAGTTCATAGACACAATCTTTTATTGTCTTAACGGCATCTACTGTCTTAACCCTAATATAGATGTAGATCAAGAATTCGAAAAAAAACGAAAAATAAATCTGCAAAGAGGACGCACCTATGTAGGTGACAACGAATAATCATAAATCTACATTCTGTTAAACGAAATTAATGAACCAATAAACCTTTTAGGTTAATAAAAAAATTTTTTATATGAACGTTCGATAAACTGAATTCTTATAAATAAACATCTTATATATTTCTCGATTTATGTTACAAATTAAAAAATATCAAATTTTTCAAAAATTAAGATAAATTTATTCACACATTACATGTTAGAGGTAATAAACGAATGAAAGTGACTCTTCTTAATTATACTAAAAACGGGATTAAATTAATTGCAGACGCCGTTAGAGTATCAGGCCCATTCTTCAATTCAAAAAATGACAGTAATTTAACAAAATATATGATAAAACATGATTTTACTAGTACTATTGAACACGTATCCTTTACACTCCTCTTAAAAGACATTAGTATCGCAATTAGTAGAGAACTGTTAGAACATAGACTTGCCTCACATACTGCAAGAAGTACTAGATATTCTGATGAAGGAAAGACAGACTTTTATTACCCTAAATTTAGAAGCAACACTGATAAGGAGATATACGAGAAAACCCTTCAATATATCCAAGAACAATATGTCAAATTAAAGGAGAATTGTGGATACGAAACCGCAAGATACTTACTCCCTCTTGCTACACATTGTACCTATGTATGGACCATAAACGCGCGAAGTTTAATTAATTTCTTGCAACTCAGACTCTGTAAAAATTCTGCTCCCGAAATGCAAGAACTAGCAAAACAAGTTAAAAGACTCGTAGAAAAAATTTATCCCGAAATTTTCGGTTCAATCGATTGTCGAGGTTCTCAGTATAAGATATGCCCAGAACCCGACAAAAGAAATTGTGGTAAATATCCCTGTAAAGAGTGATTTAGATTCGTTGAATATGATCTAAAGAAATAATCATTTTTCCATCTTTTATCTTTAACTCCTATTTCATTACAAAAACTGTTAATACAATATACTCAGTTTAACTGTTGTAAAAATAATTTCTTCTACAAGAACATCATTCCACTAAATTATTCTGGTTAATTAATTTATTAGAGTATCTAGTCAAATTTATTGTAGAAACCTTTTTTATTAATCTAATGATATGCATTATAATAATCTCGAGGAATTCTTTTATGGTCTTAGATAACAAACTACTGGAAGATGTTTTTAACAACTTCTTAGAAGGTCCAAAGATTTTTAAGAATAGAGATGCCATACGCCCAGACTATATTCCTCAGTATCTCCCCCATAGAGAAGAACAGATCATAAGAATTGGTCACATATTGGCTCCTGTTTTGCGAGGTTTTAGAGGATCTAACCTTTTTATTTACGGGAAGACTGGGACTGGAAAGACCGCAGTTGTAAAGCATGTTCTTGAGCATCTATTACATAAAAGTCGAGAAGTAAATTCACCAATCTTCATCTCATATGTGAATTGCCGTATTTCAGGAACAAACTATAGAATATTAGCTGATTTAGGGGCAGATCTTGGAATTAAAATTCCATTTACAGGTCTTGCTACAAATGAAGTTTATTCAAGATTTAAAACATCTTTAGATCTACAAAAAATTCTAATGATCGTTGTCTTAGATGAGATCGATACTTTAGTCAAGGACCATGGTGATTCAATCCTTTATGAACTGACTCGAATTAATGAATTGTTAAAACATTCACGTTTATCAATTGTCGGAATTTCAAATGATATAATGTTCAAAGAATTCCTTGATCCACGGGTTCTAAGTAGCTTAAGTGAAGAAGAAGTGATTTTTCGACCTTATATGGCGCCAGAAATAAGGGACATTCTTCTTGATAGAACAAAAATAACTTTTTATGATGATGTCTTATCTGAGGGAGCTTTAAATATATGTTCAGCTCTAGCCGCCTCTGAACATGGTGACGCAAGACGTGCTCTATCCCTTCTTCGAGTAGCAGGTGAGCTAGTTGAGCGGGAGGGATCTGCAAAGATACTTGAAGTTCATATTCGTCAAGCTCAAAAGAAGATTGAACACGATCGTGTTACTATGATTTTGAGGACACTCACCCCCCACTCGAGACTTGTGTTATGTGGGATGTTTCTAATTAAAAAAGCTAAGATTTCGACTTCGATTACGGGAGATGTCTACGAAGTCTATACTGAACTTTGTGGAGAGATAGGTTTTGAACCATTAACACAACGCCGAGTCAGTAGTTTGATAAGCGAATTAGATATCATGGGTGTGTTTAACGCTAGGCTTGTAAGTTTAGGAAGGTACGGTCGAACTAAGAAAATCCGTTTAAGTTTAACAAACTCCACGATTATAGCAGCTTACTCTGAAGACCCGTGGCTAAAGAACCTTTTAAAGTTCAAACCAAAATGTTTACTATCCAAAATGATGAATAAAAATGCAGCAAAGACCCGCTAGATCCATACAATAATTCTTACCCTGAAGAAGATCCAGTTTCCCTACTTTCTGGAGTATTTATGTCAGCTAACCGAATCCTGCCAAAATTAGATACATCAAGAGTATCACTATCAATCACTTTCGTAACATAGCCTTATGCATCAATCTCCATAGAAGCATAACTATTGACAACCAGAGCTCTAGAAAGACTCAACGTAAAAAAGAAGAATAAAATGAATAATGTTCTTTTCAAATCTCTAATAAGTTATAGCCTTCTCAGTTTTACTTTTTTCCATTATAGTTCTAGTGATTTAGATATCATCAAAAGTCAACCAATAAATTACAGATTAGAGGCGTGGGACTCGAACTCCACCCCCGTTGGAGATGTTTCCCGCAAACCCTTTTTTTATTGGGATCCGCAATGGGTTAAGATTCTGTACATCACTCAGACTTCCAAAATAATCAACATTTTTTAGTATGCAGTGTGTCAATTTAAGACGAATAATTTGTTTGATATTGATGAACTTTACGAGATCTGTTTGAGTTCCGGTTCAGAACCTGCAATTACAGCCAGAAGGGTCTATGATTTTGTCAGGTCGCCATTTAAGAGCTGGTGTGATCTTAATGCTCCAGAAGAAGAAAAAGATCCCTTATCTGAATATGGTAG
>JAUWJG010000087.1 GCA_030607815.1 Candidatus Bathyarchaeota archaeon | reverse complement strand
TCACGATGAAATTTTTTATCTCGCAAAAAATGTTCTTCATACCCATTTTTCTGAAGAATGTGAAGTTCTAGAAGAGTTTATGGGACAAGAGATGGAGGGTTGGACATATGTAGGTCCATACGATGAGTTACCAATCAATGAAAAGATGGGTGTAATGAATGCTCATCAAGTAATACTCTGGGAGGATGTTAGTGAGGTTGAAGGAACTGGTATTGTTCACATTGCTCCAGGTTGCGGTAAAGAGGATTTTGAGTTAAGTAAAATATACAAACTTCCAGTCATTGCACCTTTAGACGAGTTAGGTATATTTATCGAAGGGTTCTCCTGGCTTACCGGTGTTCAAGTCTACGATTCAGCAAAGCTGATTATTCAAGACCTTAAAAAGAAGAAAGTACTCTTCAAAAAAGAGGCGTACACTCATCGTTATCCTGTTTGTTGGCGTTGTGGTAATGAATTAGTCTTTAGGTTAGTTGATGAATGGTTCATATCGATGGGTACAAAACTTGACAGACCCGTTGAGAAGATTACCGATGACGAAAAGCGTAAAAATCTCCGCTATCAAATCATGGATGTGACCCAGAAGATTCGTTGGATTCCTAGTTTTGGTTTACAACAAGAGTTAGATTGGCTTAAGAATATGGATGACTGGATGATCTCCAAGAAGAGATACTGGGGGTTAGCTTTACCGATTTGGGAATGCAAAAAATGTGGAACATTTGATGTAATAGGCAGTGAGAAGGAGCTTAAATCTAGAGCTGTTGCGGGGTGGGAAGATTTTAAAGGCCATACACCGCATCGCCCGTGGATAGACGCTATTAAGATCAAATGTCCCAAATGTGAAGCTCTCGTTTCCCGCATTTCAGATGTGGGGAATCCATGGTTAGACGCTGGCATTGTAGCTTACTCCACTCTCAACTATCTTCATGATTCTGAATACTGGGCGCGATGGTTTCCTGCTCATTTTATTTGTGAATCTCTTTCAGGTCAATTTAGGAACTGGTTTTATTCCATGTTGACGATGAGTACGATAATGACCCAACGCACCCCCTTCCTTACTTGTTTGGGACATGGTTCAGTATTCGCTGAAGATGGGAGGGAGATGCATAAATCTTGGGGTAATGCAATCTGGTTTGATGATGCTGTTGAGATCATGGGTGCAGATATTATGCGGTGGATGTACTGTAAAACAAAACCTGAAAGTAATATGCTCTTTGGTTACAGTAAAGCTGATAGCGTTAAGCGTCAGTTCTTAATACCTCTCTGGAACATATACAGTTTCTTCGTGACGTATGCTAATCTTGATATGTGGACTCCTAAAAAGATGACAGATCAATTATCTCTTTTAGATCGTTGGATTCTTTCAAAACTTCAATGTCTCATCCGAGATGTAACGAATTATCTGGAAAACTTTGATGCTTTTAAAGCTACGGCTCAATTACAACAATTTGTTGGTGATCTTTCCACCTGGTATATCCGTCGTTCGCGGAGACGATTCTGGAAGAATAAAGCAGATGTTGATAAAAATGCGGCATATACCACTTTATACACTAGCCTGATCACACTCATTAAACTTTTGGCACCTTTTGTTCCCTTCATAACAGAAGAGATGTATCAGAATCTCGTGTGTACTGTTCAACCTGAAGCATTACTTAGTGTTCATCATAACAATTGGCCTGTTATGGATCCCTCTTTAATTGATTTAGAATTGATAGCTGATATGGACGCTGTCATTAATGTCAGTAGACTAGGGCGCTCTGCACGTAGCAAATCAGGTATTAAACTCCGACAACCCTTAAGGGAGGCAATCGTCGTATCAGATGAGACTATTTTAACACGGCTTCATAGACTTATACCTCTAATAGAGGAAGAGTTGAACGTCAAGAAAGTGACTTTACTAACTCATGAAACTACGATTGTTGATTACAAAATCAATCTCTTGCCTAATGTGCTCGGTAAGAAATATGGACCGCTCTTCCCTAATCTACAGATTGCTGTAAAAGGTTTAGCGGCTAATACCGCGGCTTTATCTTTTTTAAACGGTCTTAATGTAAATGTTGAGGTGGAGGGGCGCGTAATCACTTTACTCCCTGAAGAAGTAGAAATAAAAAAGCTCCCCAAGAACGGGTGGATGTTTACAGAGACGCAGAACCTTCTCGTGGGTATCAATTTAACTATCACTAAAGAATTGGAGAAACAAGGGTTAGCTCAAGATATTGTACGACGCATTCAGAACCAACGGAAAGCCGCTGGCTTTGATATTGCTGATCGAATTGAAACCTATTACTCTGCGGGACCGAAGTTAACAGACATTTTTGAAACCTATGGGGACTACATTGCAGTAGAAACCTTGTCCACAATAATCTGTAATACTGAACCTCCTAAAAACATGCACATCGAAGAATTTAAACTCGATGATATGCCCCTAAAAATAGGTTTGATGCGCGTAAAAGAGAAAGATGAAGAATAGATCATTTCACGGTCACTAAATGCTCTTCTCTGTAATCAACAATGACGGGCAGGTACCCTTTTAATTCATCATCTAAAGCAGAGTTGCCAGTGTCAACTCTCAGGGTCTTTAGACCTCTCAATTTATGCTTAGTTGCAATAATTGTAAGGTTTTTTAAGCCCACTTTTCGTATAACTGTAGGGCTTATCTGCTGATTTCCTCTACCAAAAATGAAGCCCTGTCCCCCTATCGGGGTGACAATAATCCAAGCTTTTTTGTTCGCGATAGCTTCAAGGATCTTTTTCTCATTTACATCTTTTGCTATAATCTTCTTGTTAACAAGAAGGTCAACTCCGAGTAGGGTCTTCTTCTCATCTAAAATGTCTGTGATGGTCCGGGTAGTTGTCCCTGGACCAAGAATATAGACCATGTCAGGCTTCATCATTTCATTAACGAAAATTGCTATAGCTACCTGATTGCGAACTTCATCTTCAATTATTAAGCTGCCTAGCTTTGATCCTTGAACCAAAGATGGTTCATATGGAGCTAAAGCATATCCATGTAACCTCGCTGATATTTGTCCCTTCCTAAAGGCTTTCTCGTCCACAT
>JAUWJG010000091.1 GCA_030607815.1 Candidatus Bathyarchaeota archaeon | reverse complement strand
GGAATATCAGAAAAAACATGTTGAGCTTCTTCATGTCATTGAAGCCGATTTAAATGTACCTCAAGCGTACAACATGCTCCTAAAAGAGACCAAAGGCGAATTCATCGGGTTTTTAGATGGAGATGCAGTAGTAGATAGGAACTGGTTAAAAGTTTTAGTTCCTTTTTTAATCTCACCTCAAGTGGGGGGTGGTGGAGGTATCGTTTTAACACTCAATGATGAAAATCGTTTTGCTCAATGTGTGGGATATGAGCTTCAGGATCGATTCGAGCGAATGCCTAAGTACTGCACTCGCTTTCCAACTGATAACTTCTTGATGAGAAAGAATATTCTCCAACTCAAATTTGATGAAGACCTTGATACTGGTTACGATGCAGATCTGTGCTATTCGATAGTTAACAGTGGATTAAAAATTGTTTACGTTCCAGATGCAATAGTCTATCACTATCATAGGGATAGTGTTAAGAAGTTTTTCAAACAACAGTTCACTTACGGTTTTAACGCTATACGACTTTACATAAAACATTTCTTCTTTATCACAAAAGATACCAAAACTCGTAAGGAAATGTTCTTTCAACCCCCGATCGTTCTTCTTACCTTTTTCTTCTTCCTCCTCGGTATCTTATGGCAACCCTTTATCTACATCGGATTAACCATTACAGCTTCTTTACTAATCTTCTATGTAGTCTCTGCTGTTCGTTTAGCAAACAAATTCAAAGATCCTTCATCAATTCCTTACTTATTCGTCATCTTTATTACGCGTGTAGCCGCCTGGACCATAGGTGGTGTTTATGGAGTTATTAAGACGGTGCCTGCTTTATTGCTTAAAACAATAAGAGGTGATTAGAATACAGATTCTACTTGTTCAACCTAACTATCAACAAGCCAGAGAATCACGAGGCGGAACTTGGGGGATTCATCCACCATTAGGATTATGTTATATTGCTTCTGTACTCAAAACTCACGATGTATCTGTGAAGATTTTAGATGCCAATGCTCTAAATCTGAATGAAACAGATGTCATAAAATACATACAGGAAACTAAACCATCTCTTGTCGGTTTTACAATGCTAACCCCTTCCCATAGTTTCTGTTTAAATGTGATCAAGAAAATTCAAGAAGAATGTATTATTGTTGCAGGCGGTCCTCATGCTTCAGCATTACCTAAGCAATTAGCTCAAGAAGGATTTATCGTTGTCCGGGGTGAGGGTGAAGCTACTATGCTTGATTTAGTGGCTCAGAAACCCTTGAAAGATATTGATGGAATAACTTACATTGGGAAGGATAAGCTGATCCATCATAATCCTAATAGACAACCAATAACTGATTTGGACTCAATCCCATTTCCTGCTCGTTATCTCCTTCCTAATAATGGTGTGAATAAACCTTACCGTTCTGCGGCTAGTCGATATCCTACCTGGGCTACTGTTCTAACAAGTAGAGGATGTCCATATTCCTGTTATTTTTGTAATAAGAACATTTTCAGTCACAAATTTAGACCACGATCTCCGGAAAACATTGTTGGTGAGATTGAATTACTCGTTAAGGAATATGGCGTAAAAGAGATTGATATTGCAGATGATGTCTTCAACTTTGATTTGAAGCGTGCAGAAACAATTTTAGATATGATTATCGATAAAAAACTTGACATATACCTCCGTGCAACTAATGGTTTACGGGCTGATAAGATTACACCTTCTTTTCTTGAGAAATTTAAGAGAGCTGGAGGTGACTACATCGCTTACGGAGTGGAGTCTGGATCTCAAGAAGTTCTAGATCTTATTCCAAAGGGTATAAAACTTGATCAGATTAAACGTACAGTTGAGATGACAAAAAAGGCTAAAATAAGAGTCGCTGGCTTTTTCATGTTTGGCCTTTTAGGGGATACACCTGAGACCATGCAGAAGACTATAGATTTCGCAAAAGATCTTGACTTGGATATTGCTGTTTTCAACATATTAGCACCTTATCCCGGAACTAGGTTGTGGCAGATGATTCAAGAGAGAGGAGGGAAAATCCTTGTAGATAATTATGCAGAGTTTCACCATACTGCTAACCGCGCCCTTTTCACACTACCAGGAGCGCCTGAACCTGAAGAAGTAGTTGCTGCATATAGACGGGCTCACAAAGAGTTTTATTTTAGACCAAAATACATCTTTAAACAGTTGTTTAAAACTCGATCCATAGCACAACTGAAAGAGATGATTGGGGGACTTAAATCCCTGCTTCGAATCTCCTAAGAGGAAGATGACTGTGAAAGTTCTCGTTTTAAATCCTCCATATTATCGTCAGAGTTATAACCGAGTTGCACGATGGGACGGCGTCTCCATTTCTAAGACGATATGGTATCCCATTTATCTCGCTTATTGCACAGGGCTACTTGAAAAGTATGACCATGATGTTAGACTGATAGATGGAGTGGCAGATAAGCTATCTTTAGAAGAAGTTTTGGTTAAAGCAAAGCATTTCTCTCCTGATTTAGCAGTTATTAATTATTCTACTTTAAGTACAGATATTGACATCGCAACTGCAGAAGGTGTAAAGAACTGCAGTGATTCTTACGTCGTTTTAGTAGGTCCATGTTGTTCTATTAACCCTGAAGAAACACTCTTAATCTCAAAGAAAGTCGATGGTCTCATCCGGAGAGAGTTTGATTATGCTGTGCTTGAGCTTGCCACTGGTTTACCGGAGAACAGAATCAAAAATTTATCTTGGAAACGTAGTGGCAAAATTATTCACAATATTGAGCGCCCCCCTGTGTCCTCAGACCAGCTCAATGAGTTTC
>JAUWJG010000080.1 GCA_030607815.1 Candidatus Bathyarchaeota archaeon | reverse complement strand
TAACAACAGATTTCCCTAAAATAGCTCTAATAGGTTCTCAGCTTGCAGGATGGCACATAAATGTTGGAAAATACTCTGCCATGGGCTCTGGACCTGCGCGAGCATTATCTTTAAAACCTAAGAGTTTATTTGATAAAATCGGTTACAAGGATACTTCTGACATAGCAATACTTGTATTAGAGACTTCAAAAAAACCTGGTAAGGAAGTCATAGAATATATTTCGAAAGAATGTAATGTTAACCCGGAAAACCTCTTCATATTTTTGACACCTACATCAAGTTTAACAGGGTTCACTCAAATCTCTGGAAGAGTCGTTGAATCTGGTCTCCACAAATTGATGGAAGTAGGTTTGGATCCAAAGAATGTGTTATCGGGTTATGGATACGCACCTATAGCTCCAGTTCATCCCAAGTTAAAAAATGCTATGGGTCGAACTAACGATATGATTCTGTATGGTGGAGTTACATGGTTCAACATTTTTTGGGAAGACGATGAATCTCTAAGGGAAATAATAAAACAGGTCCCTTCATCAACATCCAAGGATTATGGTAAACCTTTTCGTGAGATCTTCAAAGAAGCAAATTATAATTTCTACAATATCGACCCTGCACTCTTCGCTCCAGCTGTTATAATGGTGAATAATGTTAAGACCGGGTCATTCATAAAGGCTGGTAATGTGAATGTAGATCTCATTAAGCAATCTATAACGTCCTGAAAGAGCTAAATGAATGGGACGTAGATAATAGATGTGTTTGATTTATGGAAAGGTTGAATCATACATCTAAATTCAAAACTTTCCGAAGGCCTTTATATCTATTCCTTACAGTAACTTCTGTAACACCAGAAATATCAGCAAGTTCCTTCTGAGTCTTCTTCTGTCCAGCCATTACGCATGCTATGTAAAGAGATGCAGCAGCTAAACCCATTGGATCTTTTCCGGCAATAGCCCCCACTTTCCCTGCATTCCTAAGAACTTCAATAGCCATTTGCTGAGTCTTCTCCGTAATATGGCCTTTTGATGCAATCTTCGGGATACATCTGATCGGGTCGGCTATTGGCATACGAAGATCTAAATCGCGTATTAGTAAACGGTAACAACGTGCAACATCTTTCTTTTTAACCATGCTTGCTTTAGTTACTTCCTTTAAAGTTCTAGGTGTGCGAGTGAATCTGCAGGCTGCATATAGAGATGCTGCTGCGATTGCGAGAATGGATCGTCCTCGAACGAGACCTTTATCTAAAGCTTTTCGGTATATAAAAGCCGCTTGCTCCTTTACAGAATTTGGAACAACGATTTTATCAGTTAACCTATCAAGTTCAGCCATTGCTTGAGCAAGGTTTCTATCAACTGATGAGTGAACCCGGGCTCTAATATTCCATTTTCGTAGCCTAAGCATTTTAAGTCTTGTTGCGGATGGAAGCCGTCGACCAAAAGAGTCTCTATCCACCCTGTTAATGACCGTTGATAAACCTTTATCATGAATTGTCAAGGACGTGGGTGTTCCCACTCGACTTCTCTTTGCTGTCTCTTGACGTGTAAACGCTCTCCACTCTGGTCCTTCATTCATAACTTTTTCATAGACTACTAATCCACAAACTCCACAAATAATTTCGCCCACTCCATAATCTTCAATAAGATAATTACTGCCACATTCATGGCACCGCATTGAATTTAACTTTTTAGACATTGCATTATTAGTACTCATATTCCATCAACATTTTTTATACTTTATATTTTTATCTTGGAATTACATTATGATAAATCATATCGGCTTTGAAGCATTCTTCACAAACCGTTATTTATAACTATGATAAATCCAGTTTCCAATCTTGTTATATTCGTCATATATAAACATTTCCTAAACGTTTATATACTTTATATTTAAGTCTTTCGAATATTTAAATGTTTTAACCAACTACTTAATAAGAAGTATTATATGCCTAGATTATGAAGCCCGGTGGTGTAGTGGTCAATGGGTATAAGACTCGACCAAGCATGTCAGGCTCTGGATCCCTTTATGGAGAAGAAACCTGTCGACGGGAGTTCGAAAGAGCAAAAAGCTCCGAGATTCTCCCCCGGGCTACCAGAACAAATACTAGAGTTTTATATATCCTATCTAAGTTAAGATTAAAAATCAAAAATTAAGTGAATAATTATGAAGAAAAGCAAAGTTTTGGTTTTACTATCAGTACTAATATCCATTGTGCTTGTTAGTAGTTTTGTTGTTTCTGTATATGCGTCCGAAAACATATCGGTTATAGGTGAACATAAAGAAGAGTTACGGCAACTGATTTGGAAGTTCCGAGAAACGGTTATTCATCCTGCAATAGCGGATTATTTAGGTGTAGATATAGACAGTCTTATTGATCAACATCTTAGGGATATAATTTGCAGTCTATCAGAGGATGATCAGAGTGCCCTAAGAGCAATATTACAACCACTGAACCGGACATTCCGAGAAGAAACTCTTAAGCCTGCGCTTGAAGGGTGGGGTATCAAACCTCTTGCATTTCAAAGAAGAATCAGATTCCGTCGAAGACGTTGGAAAGGTTTTAACCAAGCAATTGATTGATCGAAGTTATAATCGCATACTAGCTAACCTTGGAAGATATAGAAACTATTGTAAACTGGCAAAGAATACGAACTGAGAATTATATACCCTGCAATACGAGGCCCTTCTCTAACACTCTTGTTGCTCTAAATGTGAAAAAAATCTAAGATATCACAGAATATTTTCCCCATTTTAAAGTCAGTATTTATTTTAAAAAAAAGTTTGATAATGCTAAGTTTATTTACATTAGCTTTGTTTAAGCATTAACGATTTCGGTTCTTTGGATATGATAACTCGTATAGTACCCGTTTAGAATATATGTTGAAAAGTACAGCTTGAGTGTAATCAATATGAAGCCTACTGCCATGAATAAAAATCTGTATTTACTCATGGGTACAAGCTTTACTGTTTCAATGAGCTTAAATGCAATTACTCCAATTCAACCCTTATTCATAATCGAGAATGGCGCAACAAATGTCGAGCTGGGGTTGATACTCGCCGTTTCTTCAATTTTTGCTTTCACGTATTCCTCTAAGTATTTTAGCTGACAGAGTTGGTCGGCGAGTGATGTTGACCATTTCTTCACTTATTCAGTTTATCTCTTTAGTCTCATTTGCCTTTGTTAATGATGTACTGTGGTTTTATCCCCTTATGGTTTTACAGTCTATGATTTGGGGCCTTTTTGGGCCTTCTGTCATCTCTCTTGTTTCGGATATGACTTCATTAGCAAAAATGGGACGCGTAATGGGAATGTATTATACGTCTATAGGTTTAGGGCAATTTGTAGGTCCGCTTTTGAGCG
>JAUWJG010000047.1 GCA_030607815.1 Candidatus Bathyarchaeota archaeon | reverse complement strand
TTTCTTTAATCCAACGGTGTGTCCTATTCTCACAACATTTTTTGAATTAACTTTTTCTAAATCTTTAGGATTGTGAATGAGTATTTCTTCAAATCCTGACGGATGAATCCCACGAACCTTTCCTGGTGAACGGTAACCAATCGATACGGATTTTGGCCATCCTGCATCCTTTTTTCTCATCCTACTGTCACGACCTCTAGGCCTTCTCCAAGAAGATTTCACTCTTTTATATCTCCAACTTTCCTGTCGAATAAAATCTGGTTTTTTACTCTTCTGAAGTTTACGAACACGAAGAAGGCGTCTTTTTTCTACACCAATTTTAGGTTTAACAATTATTCCCTCTTTTTCCTTAACTTCAATAGAAAGTTTAGTTTCTACCATTCTCTCACATCCCTTCTCCTTTCTCAAAGACATAGATACCGTCCAAGAAAACTCGAGGATCCTTATTTTTAATCCGGGTTCCTTGTTCAACATTGGCAGCTGTTTGACTCACATCTTCAATGCATATCCCTTTTACGATTAAATCGTCTCCATCGACACTAACTTTCACATCACCCCTGATGAAAGCTATCCTCGATTTTCTTTCACCACCAAAGTTTTCAATAATAATTTCGCGGTCTTGTATCTTCACGGATATGGGGAAGTGAGCAAAGACTATCTTGAGTTTATATGTAAACCCTTTTAACACGCCAATAATCATGTTTTCGATATGTGATTTAAGAGTTCCAACTAAAGCAGACCGCTTCTTATCAGGCCAAGGAGCCTCTATTATTATTTTATTATTTCTATGCGTTATACTAATAGCACTGAAATAGAAATTGCGTTCAATTTCCCCTAATGGTCCTTTAACGATAATTGAAGGAAGATTAAGTCTTACTTTGATATCACTAGGGATTTCTACTATTTTTTGTGCCATAATCTCCTTAGTCAACATAAATTCCTCTAAGAGTATTTTTTAAATCCGAGTTTTACAGCCACTTCTCTAAAGCATCGACGACATAAGTTTAAGCCATAAGATCGAATAAGGGAATGGTAAGAACCACATCTACGACAAGGTCTACTTCCTCGTCCATATTTATAGATCCGCCTATTTGATTGTTCAGACATTTAAACACCTACTCTAACTCTATATTGAATACTTTCTTAATGTAGTCCATTGAATCACTGGATGTGAGTCTCTGTCGTCTACCTACTTTTGCTTTACATTTACGCCTTTTCTTTATACGGTAACCAGGTCGCTCCATTGTAACACAAATATCCATTCCAAAAATTCCTAAATTTGGCTCATATTTGACTCCTGGAAGTTCTATATGCTCCCTGATCCCAAAAGAGAAATTACCATTAGAATCAAAGCTTGACTTGGGAAGTTTATTACGTAAAGCATCAAAGCCTTTTTTAAGGAAATCGATAGCTTTTTCCCCTCTTAGAGTTCCGACACATGCAATCGGTGTTCCTTTTGTAATTCCCCACTCTCTTATAGTTTTTTTAGCTCTTCGTGGATAAGGTTGGTGATTAGTTATTTTTTGGAACACGTTCATAGCATTCTGAAGAATTTCTCCAGATTTTCCGATAGACATGTTAACAACAACTTTTGCTATCAGAGGATTCTGCATGGGATTAGAGGTGGATTTAATAGTTATAATTTGGCTCATTGTTTAACCTCCTCTGGCAGTGAAATCCAAGGTTCATTCTTACCGATGGGAAAAACATAATTAAGAATAGTCTTAAATTGATTATCTTCTAAATCCTTCAGTGTTACAATTGAAGGTTGAAGGGCTCCTTTCTTCTCAATAGCGATAATTTCACCCCAACGTCCAATGTTTTTTCCGTTCTCCACAATCGCAAAGGCACCAACATTAAAAGAGAGATGATCCAAAATTTTTGAATTAGGTAAATCAATCTTCAGAACATCATGTGTTTTGATGACATTTTCTGTTATCGGCTCAGAATCACTTTTTTTCAGCAGAATATTGCGACCATCATGAAGATTAAGTTGTGAAATTCCTCCTTTTACAATTGTCTTATTTAATATTTTACATAATTTGAAGTCCTTTTCTGCTCCATCTATAACATGTAACCCTAATCCTTTTCGACGTAGTGGTAGAATTCTATAAGATTTTTTAATAACTGAGATATCAAGGACATCCATCAAACCTACAGAAAAAGTATCTTTTTTCCGTATTACGCCATCAACTTTAAAATAATTCTCTGAAAGTATACGTTTGGCCTCTTTCCGATTCTTAGCAAGACCAAGTATTTCTCTTAGTATTAAAAGTAGAGGGAAAGAACGATCCTTCATATGAGGACCAGGTTTAGGCTTTACGACCCATTTAAATTCTTTCTTATGAATTGGCCAAAAAGTTGGAGCCGGTAACCGCTTTAAATGTTTTGAACCACCCTTCTTTCCCATATACCATCAATCCTTTCTTGTTTTTATTCCCTGATTATTTACTCGCCTTTTAGATTTTTCTTTGCTTTTTTTAGTTTTTTTTCTAGATTAATCTTAGGAATAGTAATGGACGTTCTTCTATCGAGGATATCTTGTCTACGTTTATCTTCAAGGTTAAATTTTGTAATCTTTACTTTTGATGGAGAAATAGGTACAAAAATCGTGTCTCCATTTGCCTTTTCCATAGTAACTCCATCAATGTTAATAAAGTTCTTCTTATAATTTACCTTACTAACTTTCCCTTCTACGCCTCTAAAATTTCCACGCATAATAATAACCGAATCTCCCGAGATAACACCCATCGAGCGAGTTTTATACTTTTCAGAAAGTTCTTTAGAGAGCATTGAAGAACATCTTTTTCTTTGATTAACTTTTGAAATTTTTAACATAAAAATAATCACCTTTAAATAATCATACTAGCTACACTTGCAACCCTCGGCCATCTCTCGGCAGCTTCCTTAGCGACGGGTCCTTTGATAGCAGAACCACGTAATTCTCCTTCTGGAGTTATTACGATTGCTGCATTATCTTCAAACTGCACCCATACACCATCACTTCGCCTATAAGGCATCCTCTGTCTGATGATAATAGCGTGTAAAACTTGTTTACGTAAATCGGGACGACCTTTTTTAACAGAAACTATCACTCTATCTCCAACACAACCAGCGGGTACCCGCCGATATCGGCCTTTATAACCAATGACGCCTATAATTCTTAATTTCTTTGCGCCAGAATTATCTGCACAATTAACTATTGAGCCAATTACTAAGGTTCTAGCGATGTGAGGTTTATAATCAAGAACTCCTTTAGCGCTTACAGCTCTAGAACTTTTAGACATTTTATGATTCCCTCTATAGCAAATTTTTCCGATTTACTTTTCCTGCGTTTTTTCTACAATAACAAATGAGACAGATTTACTTAGAGGACGACACTCCATAATTTTAACCGTATCACCATTTTTCGCGGCTATACATGGAGGATTATGAGCAGCAATTCGGCTGTGCCTTCTTTCATAGCGTAGATATTTGGGAATAAAATGATAGTAGTCTCGATTAATTATTACCGTTTTTTGCATATTATCACGGACAACTATTCCCTCTAATATACGACCTCTAACTGATAGATTACTATGGAAAGGACAGAGTAAATCATCACATGTCTCCGTTGGAAGTTCAACAGGAATACCAATGTTTCTCATCTATCACACCTTAAACGATTTTTTGTTCTATCTACATGTTTACCTACAAAGTTTTTACCGTTAACTATCGCAAGTGATTCGTCCGGAAGAGAGAAACAATAAACAGCAGTATCTTTTGGAACCCATCGTTTTTTGACACCATCAGATATAACAAACATGTTTTTCATTTCAGCAATCACTTTTCCTTTAATTCCAACATGTGTTCGGTTAGAGCTTTTAACAACACACACTTGAAGTCCGATTACTTCATGTCGAGTGAGGTTTTCTTTATTGATAGGGGTCACTCTTTAATGCTTCCCCCACTTTCTTTTTCACTTTGAATAGTTAATATTCGAGCTATTGCCTTCTTAAGTTCTTTAATTCTTGAAGGATTATCAATAGAGCCCCCGGATTTAGTCATAGAAGTGAGTTTCCTAAGTTCAGTTCGAAGTTCAATGAATTTTGCCGCCCTTTTTTCATTGGACATCTCCCGCATTTCTTGCAACCTAAGAAAAGGCATGTTTATGTCTCAGCTCCTTTATCAACTTCTATTTCTGTCGTATTCTCAGATGCTTCCTTTTCAGGTTCAATTACTGGTTGAATTTTAGAGTCAAAATTCAATTTATCAGGAAAAGTAGCACCCGGAGGAATTATTTTAACGTTAACGCCTAATACGCCCTGATTTAGTGTTACTGAAGTAACGGCTACCCTAGTATTTTTTAAAGCTGGATCTCCAGATCTTGGAATATACCCCTCTTTATACTTTTCATATCTATGTCTCCGACTTCGCAGTTTTCCTTTGATAACTATTTCACAGCCTAAAGCTCCAGCTCTCATTATCTGATTTAAAGCCCAAAAACCAGCCCTTCTGAAGTGAATACCTCTTTGAAGAGCATCAGCTATCCGCGAAGACATAATGTGAGCATTAAGTTCTGGAGTCTCTATCTCCGAAATTGCTATCTGAGGATTGGGAAGATTGAACTTTTCTTCTAAAAGTAAAGTAAGTGCTCGAATGTTCGATCCTCTCCTTCCAATTACTACACCAGGCCGAGCAGCATATATTACCAATCTAGTTCCTAAGGGAGTTTTTGTAGTTTCTACACCACCATACCCTGCTCGATCTAACTCCTTTTCTAGGAATTCATCTAATTCTAAACTATGAATATTATCGTTTATGAGATTTCTGATAGTTGACATTATTTCACCTAATCTCTTTTGCTAGTAATTCTACATGACAAAGCTGATTATATTTGGGTGATGATCTGCCAAAGGCTCGAGGCATATATCTTTTTATTATTCGGCCTCTTTGAGCGGCGGCATGGACAATTTTCATATTCTCCACATAAAGCCCCTTATCTTCAGCATTTGCTTCAAGTCCATTCAATATTTTCATGATTTCTGAAGCGGCTTTAACCGGGTACCTTCCAGAAAACCAACCTACAAGCCCTTTCTTATGGGACATCTGCTTATTGTAGCGTCTATAAGGAACGGCTCTCTTCTTATCTATAACATCTTGCAGGAAACGTCTAGCTCTTTCAAAATTCATCGTACGTATTGCCCCACAAATTTCTCTTGCGGCTTTTGGGGATATCTTCATATCCCTACCACTAGCTTTAACCATTATTTCAGGTTCCGTTTCTTTAAATGAATATCCCCATTTAGGCATATATTCTCACCCAATATGTTTGCACGAAAAAAAGCAACCTAATCTATTAAACCTTTTGCGCATTTAGAAAGTTGAATGACTCATAAAAAGACATAAGTGATCATAAAAATTGTGGAACAACCTGTTTACCTCAGAGGAACGTACATACTTGACCTAGAAGCACCTATTCCAGGAGTGCCATGGCGAACTCTTTTATTTGTAATAGCAAATTCACCGAGTAAATGACCAATTTTTTGAGGTGTGATTTCAACTGGGACAAAGTCTTTCCCATTATGCACATAGATAGTTATACCCACCATTTCTGGTAGGATTATTGAATCTCGACAGTGAGTCTTTACAATCTTTTCAGTATCTTTAGTTATTGCTTTTTTAGCCTTACGTAATTTCATCATTAATTTTCTCTGTTCTTCAGGGGGTACTCGAAGAAGAGAACGTCTTCTTCTAGAGGGTAAAAGTTTAATGAAATTGTCCATTGACATCTCTTGCAGTTCTTTTAGAGTATGACCGCGGTACATGAATTCTTTTGGCATACATTTTTACTTCCTTAACAAGTTTTTTAACCTTTTGGATATATATTATCAGGACACGTCTTCTATACCTTTATCACTTATTATGAAGACGCATTCAGCTTCTGGAAGATATGAACTATCGATTATTTTCGCTATTCGACGAGTTTTTTTGCTCTTTCTTATGAAAACTCTATTAGTGCTCAAATGAGCTATTATATGACCGCCGGCTGGTTTAGTGGATGGTCCAAAGAACATTGCAGGTGATGCTACAACTTGATTTGTAATTACAACGGGAATGTTATGAATCTCAGCTGTTCTAAGTAATCTATGAAGGTGGCGGTTCAGTTTTTGTTGTCTACTAGCAAGAGTTCCCCGCCCAATATATTCTGCACGAAAGTGACTAATTATAGAATCGACTATTATGAGCTTAAGATTCTCCGTCTTTACTAGTTCATCTGTTTTTTCTCCAATCAACATTTGATGATCACTATTAAATGCTCTTGCAACTATAATATTTTTAAGAATATCAACTGGATCAACTCCTTGGTTACGGCTGATCTCAACAATTCGCTCAGGACGGAAGGTTCCTTCGGCATCAATGTACAGCACTCTTCCACCTAGACCGCCCCTTTCGGGTGGAAATTGCGCAGTGACACAAAGTGTTAGACAAATCTGAGTCTTTCCTACACCGAACTCTCCAATCAATTCGAGGATAGCTCGACTTTCGACGCCTCCACCGAGTATTCCATCGAGATTTTTACTTCCAGGCGGCAAACGAGTAATTTCCTTTCTTTGTATAAGTAATTCTTCAGCGGTTTGAAATTTTATCTGAAGTATCTCTCTTGCTTTCAAAGAGAGGGAGATAGCCTT
>JAUWJG010000065.1 GCA_030607815.1 Candidatus Bathyarchaeota archaeon | reverse complement strand
TGCTAGTGAGAATGCAAACGTCAACCTAATACTCTTTAAGAAGAAAACATAGGGAGTTCATCCTAAGGTGGGGGTACCACCGAACGACCCCCTGTTGGAGATATCTCCCGCAAACTCCTCTTTTTTTTATCATCAAACCTATTACTTGAGTTAGAGTAGGATCCGGACTACAATGTTTCCCTATTTTTATAAGAATCACGTTAACTTATAACGTCGTTATCTTTATATACGACTACTCGTAATTAAAAGTTTTATTAATCGAAGTGATTACATTGGTAAAGCAGATTACTGAAGCAAGAGAAGAATATCTTGAGTGCATTTATCGACTCCAAGAAAGAGATGGACTCGCAAGAACATCTGACATGGCAAAGATGCTTAAGGTGGTACCTGGTACGATTACAAACACCGTAAAGCGATTGGTAGAAGAGAGCTTAATAATTCATAAACCTTACAAAGGTGTTGGATTAACAAAATCAGGTCGAAAAATAGCAGTAGATGTTATAAGAAAACATCGTTTGTCTGAACGCCTACTTACAGACATTCTTCAGATAAATTGGATTGACGTTCATGAAGTTGCATGCCGTCTCGAACATGGTTTCACAGACGTTGTTATTAACAAGCTCGATGATGTTTTAGACCATCCAAAAACATGTCCCCATGGAAATCCTATTCCGACTAAGACGGGTAACGTTATCAAAGAAAAATCATATACTTTAACAAATCTGAAGCTTCAAGAGAGAGGGATAATAACTAAAATTAAACACGAAGAACCAGAATTGTTAAAATATTTGGATGCTTTACACCTCCGACCAAGAGCGAATGTCACCATTGAAAAAAAGGCTCCTTTCAATGGTCCTATAACAATTAAAGTAGACGGCAAACTTCACGCTTTAGGACGCAATATCACGTCACAAATCTGGATCAAGAAGATTAATCGTGATGAAGAGCAATGAACCCGCTATTAAACCTAAAACGCAGAATACTAGGTTTCCGTCAAAATCACGATGATAACGCTACTAACAAAACAATTAAGGTCTTGAACAAAATAGCCTTAGTTGGCAGTCCTAATACTGGAAAAAGCGTGCTGTTTAACAAATTAACAGGTTCCTATGCTACAGTTTCTAACTATCCAGGAACTACCGTAGAAGTTACGAGGGGGAGAGGAAAGATTGGAGAAAAAGAGTTTGAAGTTGTAGATACACCCGGCACATATTCTCTTCTCCCTATCACTGAGGATGAAAGAGTCGCAAGAACTCTACTTCTTGAAGAAAAACCAGACGTTGTAATACAGCCAATTGATGCAAAAAATCTTGAGAGGATGCTTCCTCTAACTCTTCAACTAATCGAAGCTGGACTTCCCGTTATCCTAGACTTAAACATGATTGATGAATCCGAAAAGCTGGGAATGACTATTAATACACTTCGTCTAAAAGAGGAGCTAGGTATCCCCGTTGTAATGACAATTGCAACTATTGGAAGCGGAATAAAATCACTAAAAGAAGAAATTATTAAATATTCAAAAACATTAAAACCACGAAAAACTCGTTATCATACACACATCGAATCTGCTTTAGAAAAGATTTCTTCCCTCTTAAAAAATGACTACTTGCTCTCAAAAAGGACCATTGGGCTTCTACTTTTACAAAAAGATCCTGAAATCATAAATCTTGTCAAGGTTGGTGAAAAAAGGTTCAAACTCGTTGAAAAAGTCATTTTTGAAACTCAACAAAAATACAGTCACTCCCTTAATTACATCATAAATAGAAAAAGGCAGTGGGAAGCTAAAGGGATAGCTTCCAACGTATTGACTTATCCGCTCAATGTTAAGTCCACCTTTAGTGAAAGACTTAGCCGATTGATGATGAACCCCTTAACAGGAGTTCCAATTCTTCTCTTAGTCCTGTATTTTGGTCTATATCAATTTGTAGGAGTATTCGGGGCACAAACCCTTGTAGATTTTCTTGAAGAGGTAGTTTTTGGAAAATACTTTAACCCTTTTATAATTTCGTTATTTAAAAACCTAATCCCATATTTACCTATACAAACCTTATTTATTGGAGAATATGGTATTATTACCCTTGGAGTCCGTTATGCCTTAGCTCTTATCCTGCCTATTGTGAGTACATTTTTCATAGCTTTCTCTATTATTGAAGATACAGGTTACCTGCCTAGGATGGCGCTTTTAATAGATCGAGTTTTTAAGAAAATTGGGTTGAATGGTAGAGCTGTGATACCCATGATATTAGGATTGGGATGTAGTACAATGGCGACAATAGTTACAAGGACGCTTGAAACTCGTCGGGAAAGAATAATTGCAACTTTTCTGTTGGCCCTTGCTATTCCATGCTCAGCACAGATGGGTGTTCTTTTAGGTATTTTATCCGGTAATCCTTTAGCAACCTTAATTTGGTTAATCTTACTAATCGGAGTTTTCCTATTAATAGGATTCCTAACTGCCACACTTATGCCTGGAGAGAAGCCGAGTTTTTATATGGAAATTCCTCCCCTTAGAATGCCTAAGTTGAGTAATGTATTAATGAAGACATATACTCGCGTAGAATGGTACTTAAAAGAAGTATTCCCCCTATTTATCTTGGGAAGTATCTTAATTTGGATAGGGCAGATGACTGGATTATTTGATCTAGTTCTTAGTGCACTATCCTATCCTGTTGTTTGGATCGGGCTTCCAAAAGAAGCTGCTGTAGCATTCCTCTTCGGATTCTTTAGAAGAGACTATGGCGCTGCTGGCCTTTACGATCTACAACAATCAGGTGTATTATTTGGAATACCTCTAGTAACTGCTGCCGTAACCCTAACTCTCTTCGTCCCATGTGTAGCACAGTTCTCTGTGACTATAAAGGAAAGAGGAATAAAAACAGCCGTCAGTATAGCTCTATTCATCGTTCCATTTGCTTTCATTGTAGGTTTCTTATTAAATCTCACGTTGATTTCTTTGGGGGTTCAGTTATGAATTGCTCTTTATGTGGTTATCAATTTCAAGAAGACGAAAGTGTGACGAAGTGTGAAGGATGTCCATTTATTAAGGGTTGCAACCTTATTCGATGTCCTAATTGTGGATTAGAGGTACCAGCTGAACCGAAAATACTTAAAATCTTGAAGAAAAGAAGGAGGATTAAAATTGGAGTTAAGTGAAGATGCCGAGGAGATTCTAGAGGTATTATGGACCAATTCTAAAAGAGATGGAGATTTAGGGTCCACTCTCGAAAGTATAGGACAAGACAGAAATGATGAAGCTATTAAAGAGCTGATAGAATATACCCTAATTAAACTGTCTCAAAATCACGTTTTATTAACCAGTAAGGGATTGTCTGAAGCAAAAACCGTGATTAGAAGACACAGGCTTGCGGAGCGCCTCTTAGTGGACGTTCTAGAAATCGAAGATGTTTTAGTTGAAGATGTCGCATGTAAATTTGAACATTTGATTCGGGAAGGCGTAGAGGACAATATCTGTATTCTCTTGGGGCATCCTAGGGTTTGTCCACATGGAAGTCCTATTCCTAAAGGTAAATGTTGCTTAAAACGCTATGATAAGGCGTCTAGAATTGTAGTAACCCTCTCCCAAATGGAATCTAATCAAGAAGGAAGAATTGCCTATATCCACACAAAGGGGAGTGAAAGACTTCAAAAACTGATGGCAATGGGCATAACACCTGGAATGCAAATTCATGTAATTCAGAGATTTCTATCATATGTTTTCCAGATTGGACATACCCAAATTGCTGTAGATGAAGAAATCGCTAAAGAAATTTTTATAATTCGAACCAGTTCTTGAGAAAACGTAGCTTACCTAAGACGAGATAATTCCTTGAATTATCGTTCCATGTATTTTTTAGGAAACACCTAAAGACTAGGTTTAAACTATGATAATTTAACCTAAAAAGAAGTTTACTTAAAGATAGATACGATTACAACGAATATTTTTTTAACTGGCGTATTTAACTGTGTGTGCTGAACAAAAAAAGGTTGAAGGTTTAATGTTCGGTCTACTGATGTTAATCGAATTATTCCACAAAAAGGTTCTTCATCCTTGAGATGAGTTCATCATTGTAGGGTAAAAGCGTTAATGCTGTGGTTTCTGCATTGGCAGATCCAGTTGGGTTACCATCAGGTTTTGCTAGACTTGTTATTCCGCCATTTGACTGTTGCATACTCCATAGTTTATCTTCGATTTGTGTATAATTTACAATATTTAAATCGAGGACTTTACTTGCAAACAAAATTAACGCAAGTTTATAGTTAGCATAGTTTCCCTCTATATCTTTCTCTGTACTAAGATCGTAGATTCCTTTTCCATCCCACATATTGTAGGCTTCATAAAAATAGTATTCTGCTCCTGTTCTGTTCCCCCGAAGATACAAGTTCAAGGATTGATAGATTAGTGTGTCTCCATAGTTTTTCCAGAGTAATGGTGTTGATGAGTTGTGGAACTCTGCCATAATTACCCGATTTGAATGATTTTCGATAACTAGTTGGACCGCATTGGATGAATTCATCGAGATTGTTTTACCGAAGAGAACTTCAAAGAAATCACTTTGCGAGAGATTATATGATTGAATG